>NZ_JBUZWE020000021.1:0-42904 GCF_055730135.2 Mesocryomonas lacus
GAAAGCTGCCATGACAGCAAAGCCGTTGGCGACCACTCCGGCAAGAACAAGCCATGCGGAATAGATCGTCCAGGCCGCGTCGGCAGTGCCAAGATAGGCGAGATCGGCGACAAAACTTGCGATGAGACAGGTGCCGGCCGTCGCGGCCAGCACCATTCGCGAGGGATAGCCGGTAACGTCGAGGCGCTGCGTGGCTGTCGATATGCTCATCGGATCGGGATCACATCTGTCTACGGATTGGAATTTCTGTGCCGCAAATGCGACCGCACGCAACCGAGTTCCGTAGAACGGTTCGCTACGGTTAAGGCCCTATGAACGCTGCGGACGGCGGCGTCTCTTTGCCGGCTTCGTACTGCAGAATGTGGCCATCAGCCAAAGCTGGATGGTGTCTGTCTCCACCGCTCAGATTTGAGGGGTGTCGCATGCATACGAATTTGTATGGTGTAGGGGCCGACCCGCTGGGAAAGGACCCGGGGCCGGCCTGGAAGCGCCGAGTTTGCACTCCCGACGCTCCATCCCTCAATTCGAGAATCGTCGCGGCCAGCTTTGCCCAAGGGGGCCCTTTCGTTAGCTTCTAGCGCGCCGGCCGGCCACTTTCTTCCGCCGCTATGCAACCCATCGAGTCCTGTCGGTCCGTCATCCAAGTCAGATCAAGGACAGTTTCGCATCAATGCGAACCCGGCCGGATTTTCGATTAAAAATTTTTGATCATTCAGATCACCCAGACCCTGACCTCGCGAAAACGAACATGAGTCCCCACGGCATGGCCGCGGGGTCACATGACGCATGCTCGAGCTTCCTGCGAGCTGCTAGTTCAAGCGGCCACCTTCCCGAATGGAAGCCGCCTCAACCTCTTTTCCGAAGCGGCGAAGATCGCGTTGCCGAGGGCCGGGGCGGCGATGGCAGTGCCCGCTTCGCCTACACCCCCGGGCAGTTCAGTGCTGCTGACCATATGGACCTCGATCTTCGGAACCTCGTCGATCCTGAGGACTCTATACGTGTCGAAATTGCTCTGATCCACGGCACCGTCGGTCAGAGTTATCTCGTTGTACATGGCAGCACCCAGCCCGAAGATGAGACCGCCCTCCATCTGCGCGCGAACCGTATCCGGGTTGACGACCATGCCGCAATCGAGGGCGATCACCCCTCGCCGCAATACGACATCGCCTGATGCAGGAACCTCGACCTCCATGACGCATGCGAGAAAGCTCCCGAACGCGAACTGCACCGCGATGCCGCGGCCCACACCGGGAGGAAGCGGTTCGCCCCATCCCGCCTTCGAAGCGGCAAGCTCCATCACGGCCAGCGCTCTCGGATTCTTGCCGAGCATCCCACGCCTGAACGCGACCGGGTCCTGTTTCGTGGCCGAAGCCATCTCGTCGACGAAGCTTTCGACGACGAAGACGTTGTGACTGGGTCCGACGCCTCGCCACCAGCTGGTATTCAGTCCTTCGGTTTCATGACGGACGTAGTCGGCAGACACCGCCTGCTCTTCGTAGGGCGTCTCGGCCGCGCAGTCGACGGCGTCGATGTCTAGGCCGTCCTTGAACGCGGCGGGGGCCCAACGCGCATATAGCGAGGCACCGGTGACGCGATGGGTGCGGCCGACGAGCTTGCCCGTAGCATCGAGCCCGGCAGCGACGCGGTCGTAGTAGTACGGCCTGTAGTAGTCGTGCCGCATATCCTCCTCGCGGGTCCAGACGAGCTTCACGGGATAGGAAACCTGCTTCGCGATCGAAGCAGCAATGGCGATGCTGTCGATCTCGAGACGTCGCCCGAAGGCGCCACCCATCAGCATGTTGTTCACTATCACTTTCTCGACCGGAAGACCGGTGGCCTCGGCAACGGCCTTCTGTGCGCGTACGGGAACCTGCGTTCCAACCCAGATCTCGGCGCTATCCTTCTGAATGTGCAGCGTGCAGTTCAGGGGTTCCAGCGAAGAGTGGGACAGGAACGGCAGCTGGTAGGTTTCCGAAAGCTTCGTCGCCGCGCCAGCAATCGCCCCTTCCGCATCTCCAGTCTTGCGGGCGGAGACTCCCGGAGATCTCGAGGCGACTTCCATCGATGCCACGACGGCCTCTACCGTAAGACCTGCATTCGGGCCGGCATCCCATTCGATCGAAAGCGCATCCAGGCCCTGCTTAGCGGCCCACATGTGATCGCCGATCACGGCGACCGCCTCGTCGCCGACGCGAACGATATCACGTACGCCGGCGATCTTGCGTGCAGCCGCCTCGTCCATGCGGACGAATCTGCCACCTTTGACCGGAACCAGGGCGAGAGTCCCGAACCGCATATCGGGCAGCCGCACGTCGATTCCGAACGTAGCGGTCCCGTTCACTTTCGAAGGCGTGTCGATGCGTTTCGCACTGGTACCAATAAGCTTGAAGTCGCCAGGCAGTTTCAAGACGACCTTCTCAGGTATCGCCTGTCCCGCCGCATCGCCGGCCAGCTCCCCGTATCCAAGGGAACGTCCGGTCGCATCGTGGTGGACCACGCCCAGTGCCGCACGACAACTGGACGGATCGACTTCCCATTTGTGCGCCGCCGCCGCTATCAGCATCATGCGTGCCGCGGCACCGGCCTCGCGAAGGCGGACCCAGTCGGCTCGTGTCGAGGTCGATCCGCCGGTGGCCTGATCGTAGAGGATCGGATCCATGTACTTGGCGAGATCGGGCGGGGCGGACTGCACGGACACCTGGTCGAGCCCGACCTCCAGCTCCTCTGCCACCAGCATGGCCCCTGAGGTGTATACGCCCTGCCCCGACTCCGTATGCGGCATGATCAGCGTGATCACGCCGTCCCTGCCGATCTGGACGAAGGCGTTAGGAAAGAAGTTCTCGGCCGACCCCGCCGCAGAGAGTTCGGCTCGGGCAAGCCCGGGCATTCTGATAGCGAGAAGCATTCCTCCTCCGGAAAGCAGACTTGCTTTCAGGAGGCTCCGGCGAGAAATCTTTTCCTGTCCCATCGATCTCTCCTAAGCTGCAGCGTGGTGGATGGCTTCGCGGATTCGGACGTAGGTCCCGCAGCGGCACAGATTGCCCGCCATCGCGGCGTCGATGTCCTCATCCGTCGGCTTGGGTGTCTGATCCAGAAGAGCCGTCGCGGACATGATCTGCCCGGACTGGCAGTATCCGCACTGGACGACCTCGCTGTTCAGCCAGGCCTGCTGGATCTTGCCGCCGTTCGGCGTCTGCCCGACGGCCTCGATCGTCATGACGGGTTGATCATCGAGAGAGCCTACCGGGGTGATGCACGAGCGGACGGCAGTACCGCCTACATGCACCGTGCAGGCGCCGCATTGAGCAATGCCGCAACCGTACTTCGTTCCCGTCATTCCCAGGACGTCTCTCAGGACCCACAGAAGAGGCATGTCCTCCGGAACATCCAACTGATGGCTGTTTCCGTTCACGCTGATGTTAATCATCGGTTCTCCTCTCCGAAGCGACACCTTCGTGCCCGCCCGTCTGCGGGGGCAGGCGGTGATCCGGATCAAAGAGTATCCGCGTACGTCCACTGCGATCTATGGCCTGCGGTTCGGAACACTTCGGACACCCACGTCCGCAACGAGGGCTGAGAAATCCGGATTCGTCGGGGTCGATTGCCGTTTAAGCCCAAGCGGTTGTGATCGGAGTCTTGATCAAGGAAGGCCGGCAGCTCGGAGTTTCGTCGTCGGCGGCCAGCATTCTTCGCACGGCTGGAGACAAGCTTCGCCGTCCGGCTGTTCCATCGCATCACACGAAGCATTGCACTGGCGAAGCGGGGTATCCTTATCGATCGCGAACCGCTCTTCCTCCTCGTGCCGGGCGTACACGCGCCTTCTTCTTCCGAGGGGAGTTCTCCGCGGACATGCTTGTCGGCAAGCCGCTGATCGCGTCGGCCGCACACGTGGCCGAGCTCCGCGAGGCGAGAGGCGACCATCTTGCCCGCAACGGCAGCGACCTGCGGATCAGGCTGGAGACGAGGCTCAAGCAGACGAACGTCAGCATCGGCGCTGAGGTCAACCCCGACGCAGTTCGGGACTACCCGGCGGCAGTCGGAACTGCACGGAGGATTAGGCAGAGGCACGTGGAGCGCGGAATTCGAGACCTATCCAGTTCGATCACCCATGCTTCAGCGCCTCGACCGTGAAAAGCAGCAGCATGAGGCCAGTCTGCGTAGGTTGAAGATTCGGCGCTGCGCCGACCAGAACAAATACATCGAGGACGACGAAGCCGTGCATGACTTGTGTCGAAGGGCTTTCTATCGCAACCGGATAAAACTCTCCGACCGACTTTCCCGGCACGATCTTAGCCGGACGGCCGAACCACTCCGCTTCGCCGACTGACGTCGCTCGGCCCGCGACCGCGTCGGACGAATAAGTCCGAGAACCGGACCTTCGTTCGCCGACGAGACACGAACGGACAACTTCGAGGTCGGCAGAATTCCGTGGCTGCCTAGAAATCCGACCCACCGGCGCGCACGGACACCCGGTCTGTATCAGACGGGTACCTCGACCTTCGATACCGGGTCATCAGATGCGATTGCCTCGGACCAGATCGCCGGCTTTCTCGCCGATCATGATCGTCGCGGCATTGGTGTTCGAACCGACGAGGCTCGGCATGATCGAGCTGTCTGCGACCCGCAGACCCTCGATCCCGCGCACCCTGAGCTCGGGATCGACTACCGCGTCGGCGCCGATGCCCATCCGGCAAGTGCCGACCGGATGGTAGGAGGTGCGGCCGTACTGCCGGGCATAGGCTTCGAACTCGGCCTGAGAGCGTACGCTCTTGCCAGGGAAATGCTCCTGCCGGACATACCGGCCGAGCGAAGGCTGGTGCATCACCTCGCGGGTGATCTTCACCCCCTCGACGGAGACGCGCAGATCATCGGGATCCGCAAGGAAATTCGGGTCGATCACCGGCTGCCGGCGGATGTCGGCACTGGCAAGACGTACGCTACCCCGGGCCTTCGGCCGCAGCGTGTAGGAATTGACGGTAACGCCCGCGCCGGCGATCTGCGGCACGCCGGCCTCGACGCCGGCACCCACCAGGAAATGGAACTGCAGGTCGGGCGCCATCTCGCAGTCCCGACCGGAGTTCCAGAAGGCGCCGCCCTCGACGATGTTCGAAGCCACCGGCCCCTTGCGGAACAGTGCGTATTCGAGGCCCGCCCAGGCTCGCCAGTGCGGCCGCCTGTACTTGTCGTAGCTGTGGTCTCCATTCAGCTCGTAGACGAGATCGATTCCGTAATGGTCCTGAAGGTTTCGGCCGACACCCGGCAGGTCGTGCACGACGGCAACATCCACAGCCTGAAGCTCGTCCGCCGGACCGATGCCGGACAGCAGCAGCAGCTTCGGGCTGCCGATCGCCCCGGCGGCGACGATCACTTCCCGCTCGCATCGAAGAATGACCGCCCGTCCCCCCTCGGTGATCTCGATGCCGACTGCGCGGCCTTTCTCGACCACGATCCGCAACACTTCCACGCCGGTGCGCAGGACAAGATTCGACCGTTGCAGCGCACCCTTGAGATAGCCGACCGCCGTCGAGGAGCGGCGGCCGTTCCGCGTGGTGGTCTGGTAGGCGCCCGTGCCGGCCTGCCGGGGCCCGTTGAAGTCCGGATTGTAGGGCATGCCGAACTCCTGGCAGGCTTGGACGAAAGCGCGGGTCAGCCTGTGCGGCGGCACGCTGGAAACGCCGAGCGGCCCGCCGATGCCGTGCCAGTCGCCGGCATGCGTGTCGTTGTCCTCCATGCGGACGAAGAGGCGCTGGATTTCGGCGAACGACCATCCGTGGCAGCCATGCTCGTTCGCCCAGGAGTCGTAGTCGGCCGGCGCGCCACGGGTGAAGACCTGGGCGTTGATCGAGCTGCCGCCGCCCAGCACCTTGCCCTGCGCATAGGGAATCTCGCGGTCCATCGCGTGCTTCTGCGGCGCCGTCTTCAGCCCCCAAGTCAGCGGGCCCGCCGTCATCTTGGCGAAGCCGACGGGCATGTGGATATAGGGGTTCGTATCCTTCGGCCCGGCCTCGATCAGCAGCACGGAATTGTCCGGATCCTCGCTCAGCCTTGCAGCGAGGACGCAGCCTGCCGCCCCTGCCCCAACGATGATGTAATCGACCATGCTGCCGCCTCTTCCCTGATGCCGAGGCGCGTCAGCGCGCCAGCCAGCCGCCATCTACCGGCAGGACGATGCCGTTGACGTAGTCCGAGGCGGACGAAGCGAGGAACACCGCCGCGCCGCCGATATCGCCCGGCTCGCCCCATCGCCCGGCCGGGATCCGCTCGAGGATCTGCCGGCTGCGGTTCTCATCCTCGCGCAGCGCCGTGGTGTTGTTGGTGACGAAATAGCCCGGCGCGATGGCGTTGACATTGACGCCTTTCGCCGACCACTCGCAGGCGAGCAGCCGCGTCACGCCGGCAAGCCCGCTCTTCGAGGCGGTGTAGGCCGGAATCCGGATGCCGCCCTGGAAGGAGAGCAGCGAGGCGATGTTGATCACCTTGCCGTATCCCCGCGCCAGCATCGGCCGGGCGAAGGCCTGCGTCAGGAAGAAGCCGGTCTTCAGATTGGTGTCGATGACGGCGTCCCAGTCGGCCTCGCTGTAGTCGACGGCATCGGCGCGCCGCACGATGCCTGCATTGTTGACGAGGATATCGACGGACCCCGCCTCGGTCGCCTCTGCAAAGACGCTCGCGATGAGCGCCGTCGAGGAGAGGTCCGCCTCGATGGAACGGAAGGCGGCACCTAGCGTCCGAACCATCGCGCCGGTCTCGGCCGGGTCGGAGCGACCGACGGCGATAATGCCGGCGCCCGCTTCGGCCAGCGCCACAGCGATTGCTTGGCCGAGCCCGGTATTGGCGCCGGTGATCAGGGCGGTCCTGCCGGACAGGTCGAAGGGGCCGCTCACCGCAGCTGGTCCATCGCCACCTGGTCCATGTCGACATAGTCCATGTTGTCGCCGCCCATGCCCCAGATGAAGGCATAGGCTGAGGTGCCGACGCCGGAGTGGATCGACCAGTTCGGCGAGAGGATCGCCTGTTCGTTGGTGACGATGAGGTGCCGCGTCTCGTCCGGCTCGCCCATCAGGTGGACGATGCGCTGATCCGCCGGCAGGCCGAAGTAGAAATATGCTTCCGAGCGCCGGTCGTGGGTGTGCGTCGGCATGGTGTTCCACACGTTGCCGGGTTCCAGTTCCGTCAAGCCCATCACCAGCTGGCACGAGTCGCAAACCCCCGGCAGGATGTACTGCGAGACGTTTCGCTTGTTGGCGGTTTTCGGCTCGCCCGGGCTGAACTGTCGGGCATCCGCAGGCCGGATCAGTCTGGTCGGATGCGAGGCATGCGCCGGCGTGCTGAGAAGGTAGAATTTAGCCGGATCCACTGCATCGACGCTCTCGAACACGATCTCGCCGCCGCCCATGCCGGCATATAGGCAGTCGCGTAGGCCGAGGTCGAAGCTTTCCGTTCCAACCTTCACACGCCCCGGGCCACCGAGACTGAAAATGCCGATCTCGCGCCGGGCGAGGAAGCTCGCTTGGCCGACGGGCTTGGGCGCCTCGAGTTGCAGCGGCGCCGTGGTCGGCAGGGCTCCGCCGACGATCATGCGGTCGAGATGCGAATAGGTTAGCCGGATCTCGCCAGCGACGAAGACATCCTCGATCAGGAAATGCCGGCGCAGTTCCTCGGCGTCGTAGTGGCGCACGTCATCGGGGTGCGCAGCCTGACGAATGTCTATCGACATGAATTTCCTCCCGAAGTTGTCCCGGCGCTTTCGGCGCTCGTTCTTGCCGGCCGAAGGACGGCCGTCTTTCTCGGCAGCAGGCCGCAACAGCGGCAGCAGGCAGACAACGACCCGATGCCGACGCTGCCCCAGCTACCACCGCTGGTGCACGAAAGGTTTGATATCGGTGTCGTAGATCGACGCGAGCTCGGCCATCGTCCGGTCGCTCAGTTCATGCGATTCCGACGCCGCCGCATTCGCGACCGCCTGCTCGGCATTGCGCGCCCCGGGTATCACCACGGTGATAGCCTGGTTCATCAGGATCCAGCGCAAAGCGAACTGCGCCATGGTGGCGCTCCCGCCGACAAGCGGCCGGATTTGCTCCACCGCCGCGAGCCCCTTCTCGTAGGGCACGCCGGAAAAGGTCTCGCCGACATCGAAGGCTTCGCCGTTTCGGTTGAACTGGCGGTGGTCGCTGTCCTCGAAACGTGTGTCGGCGCGGAACTTGCCGGACAGCATGCCGCTTGCAAGCGGCACTCGGGCGATGACGCCGACACCGCGCTCCGCAGCCAATTGCAGGAACTGCTCGGCCGGGCGCTGACGCATGATGTTGTAGATGATCTGGACGCTGACGACGCCCGGATATTCCAGCGCTTTCAGCCCTTCCTCGACCCGCTCGACGCTGACGCCGTAGTTCCGGATCTTGCCGGCGGCAACGAGGTCGTCGAGCCGCTCGAAGACCTCCGGATGGTAGTAGAGATCGGTCGGCGGACAGTGGAGCTGAACGAGATCGAGGACATCGGCCTTCAGATTCTTCAGGCTGCGGTCGACATAGGCCGACAGGTTTTCGGCGGAGTAGCCGGCGACGGTCTGCTCCGGCAGGCGCCGTCCGGCCTTGGTGGCGATGAACGGGCGTTCGCCGCCACGGGCATCGACGACCTCGGCGATCAGCTGCTCGGACCGGCCGTCGCCATAGACGTCGGCAGTATCGATGAAAGACATGCCGGCATCTAGGGCGGCATGCAGCGCCGCCTTCGCGTCGTCGGCGTCGACGTGCCCCCAGCTGGCGCCGATCGCCCAGGCGCCGAAACCGATCTCGCTGACGCTGCGGCCGATCCGCCCGAAAGTTCTGGTCTTCATGCTGTCTCCTCCCGATCCCGACCGATGCGGCATCGTCTTACATGGTCGCATTCGCCTGGAACGTGGCGCCTTACTGCGATCAGAGCTATCAGCTGACCTGTTGTATGACAACCATTAAACCATCAGGAAGGACCCATCATGGACCTTGCCGCCGGCTGCCGTGTTGCGGGAACAGCCAGGTCGCAGACGGCTACGATCGTCCTAGCCCGCCGGCGTCGCGAGTTTGCGATATAGCTTCAGCGCCCTGTCCAGGTGCAGCCGCACGGCTTTCCGGGCTGCGCAGGCATCACGCCCCTCGATCGCCGTGAAGATCGAACGGTGTTCCCTTGCAAGACGGCGCAGGTATTGGGCGCGTTCGCCGACTGCCATTCCGTCCAGCCGAAGCTTCTGTCGCGGAATGATCAGGCCGCCGAAAACCTCGAGGATTTCGGGAAAATAGGGATTGTGCGTGGCCACCAGCATGGCACGGTGAAAGGCGAAGTCGTGCTCTGCTCCTTCGCTCAGCCTTTCACTGTCTGCTTCCAGTGCATCGAGCGAATCGGCGAGTGCCGCCAGATCCTCGTCGGTGCGACGTTCGGCGGCGAAAGCGGCTGCCTCGACCTCTATGCTGAGACGCAACTCCAGAACGCGCAGGACTTCCAGAACATCGTCCTGATCCGATGTCGGCTGGGTCAGCGTGAAGGACGGCACTGTTACCGGTGGCTCTGCGACGAAGGCACCCAGACCCTGCCGGGTGTAGATCAGTCCCTTTGCCCGAAGCGAGGCCAGCGCCTCGCGCACGACGGTGCGGCTGACCCCGGTCGACTCGACGATCGCCTGTTCGGTCGGCAGCTTCTGGCCGGGCGCGAGCTCGCCGGCCTCGATCTGCATCTGCAAGGTCCGGGTGAGGTTGCCGGCAAGGTTCAGGTTCTGGCGGACGGGAAGGAAGGAAAGCGGTTCTGACATGGGCTGAAAGCATTCCTCTTTCGCGCCGAACACGCAAGACAGGCCTTCCGCGCTGCACGATTTCCGAAATCGTCAGTGCTGAGGGCGGGAGCCGGGACCTTCAAGCCAGCCACGTGGAAGCTCGCCGGACGCTCCAGCCTCCGCGGCGGCTTCGGCCTGCCCAGGGATCAGGCCGAGCCGCCCGGCCGCCTCCCTGAGATGCGTGCGCATCGCTTCCTGCGCGGCAGCCGCATCGCCCCCGACGATGGAGTCGAGTATGCGCCGGTGCTCGTCGAGGGTCAGCCGGGCGAGCACGTCGGAGTCCCGGTCCTGGCCCGATGCGAGAATGCTCTCCCGAACCTTCTCGGAGACGAAGACGAGCACCTGAGCGATATAGTCGTTCCGGGTCGCGGCCGCGATGGCGGTGTGGAAGTCGAGGTCCATGCGGAGCCAGACGACACCGCCATACGGAGCCTCCGCCATCGCGTCCAGCTTTGCATGGAGCGCGACGACATCGCTCTCCTGGCGCCGGAGCGCGGCAAGTCCTGCCGCCTCCACTTCGAGAATGCCGCGCAGCTCGAACAGGCCGCGAAACACCTTCGCGCTCGGCGAGCCTGCGAGCTCGATGGTCAGCGCCGCCGCCGGGATTTCCGCGACGAAAGCGCCGAGGCCCTGCTGCGAGCGGATGCGACCTTCCGATCGAAGGCGGGCGATCGCCTCCCGCACGACGTTGCGGCTGACGCCGAAGGTCGTTGCCAGCGACTGTTCCGTCGGAAGCTGGTCGCCGGGCTTCAGCCTGCCCTGGGCGATCTCGCGGGCGATCGAACTGGCGACGAGGGTCGACAGATGCGGTCCCCGCGTGACCTTGTCGAGCTTCAAAGCCACCGTCAGTCCTTCGATTGCGCCGGCAGGATCCGGCCGGCGCTGAGCAGCGCCAAGGGGTCGAGCATATGCTTCAGCTTCCGCTGCAAGTCGAGCGTCACCGGATCGACGCGATCGAGATAGGCCTGCTGCTTGACCCGGCCGATGCCGTGCTCGGCGCTGATGCTGCCGCCCAGCCGGTCGACGACGGAGAAGATGACGTCTTCCGCGGCATGGAACAGCGCCGCCCGCTCCTCCGGCGTGACGCTCTCCGGCGGAATGACGTTGATGTGCAGGTTGCCGTCGCCGACATGCCCGTAGGCGACGGTCTGCACTTCCGGAAACTGTGAGGCCGTCGCCGGCAGCACGGCGGAGAGAAGCTCGGCGATACATGAGATGGGGACCGAGACGTCGGTCCGGTAATAGGGCCGTCCATGGCCCTGGTGCTCGACCATCAGTTCCCGATAGCTCCAGAGCTTCGACGATTGCGCCCGGCTTTCGGCCAGCACCCCGTCCGTGACGAGATCGGCCGCGTCCTCGAGGCAGGCCTCCAGTATCTGACGGAGATCCACCGACCCGCTGGCCGCCAGTTCCATCAACACGTAGACCGGAAAGGGCGATCCGAGGGGCTCCGCGAGGCCAGCACCGATCGCGACCTCGATGCCGTCGCGCAGGATCAGCTCGAATGCGGACAGGAGATCGCTGCAGGATCGGCGTGCCCTGGCGTAGAAGGCCATTGCCGCCTCGACGGAGGGAAGGCCGACCAGCGCCGTCTCGACCTGGCTCGGCCGCGGAAACAGTTTCAACGCCGCCGCGGTGACAATGCCGAGCGTGCCCTCGCTGCCGATGAAGATCTGCTTCAGGTCCGGCCCGCGATTGTCCTTGCGCAGCGTGCGCAGCCCGTTCCAGACCCGCCCGTCCGGCAGCGCCACTTCGAGGCCAAGCACGAGATCGCGAGTCATGCCATAGCGCAGCACGTTGAAGCCGCCGGCATTGGTCGCGACATTGCCGCCGATCCGGCAGGAGCCCTGCGCCCCGAACGTGATCGGGAGCAGGCAGTCGGCAGCTTCCGCCGCGGCCTTGGCGGTCTCGAGAACGCAGCCCGCCTCGACGATCATCGCGTAGTCGAGCGGACTGACGGAGCGGACCGCAGTCATCCGGTCCAGGCTAACGACGAGTTCGCGTCGCCCCGGCGCGGCGACGGCGGCGCCGACGAGACCGGTCAGGCCGCCTTGGGGCACCACCTGCAGACGACGCTCGGCACAGAGGCCGAGGATCGCCGCCACGCTCGCCACGTTCCTGGGCCTGGCTACGGCGAAGGGCATGCCCTGGTGGTCTCCCGACCAGTCCCGGCTGTAGGCGGCGAGGTCCTCCGGCTGGTGCAGCAGATCGGCCGCAGGCAGCAACGCCTGCAGTGCGGCTAGGTCGGCGGGTAGCGGGTCGTGCATCATGCGACAGTTCCGGACATAGACTGGACAGGCAGCAGGTTGGTCATGTTATCATACAACCGTCGTACAGGATAACAAAGGTGCCTTCGTTCTGGCCTGCCAACCGCGAAGAATGAGCATCCGGAGCGGAGCCGTTCCCTTCGCGAGCGCAAAGCCGGGAACTGCCCGAGTCTGCCTGTCGTCACCGCATCCCTAGAGGAGGAAACACCATGTCCGATGCCGGCTTCCGCATGATGCACACGATGATCCGTGTGCAAGACCTCGATACCTCGATCCAATTCTACACCGAACTGCTCGGCATGAAGCTCCTGCGCCGGGACGACTATCCGGAAGGCAAGTTCACCAATGCCTTCGTGGGCTACGGACCGGAGGAAACCGACACGGTGGTCGAACTCACCTACAACTACGACCAGGCCAGCCCATACGAGATGGGCACGGGCTTCGGCCACCTCGCACTCGGCGTCAACGATATCTACGCGGTATGCGACGCTCTCACCGCCCGCGGTGCCAAGATTCCGCGCCCGCCCGGTCCGATGAAGCACGGCACCACCCACATCGCTTTCATCGAGGATCCCGACGGCTACAAGATCGAGCTGATCGGTCTCGACACGATGTGAGGCATGCCCGGCACCGCACCGTCTTCGGACGGTGCGGTGCCGACTCATTTGATGATGGCGATCTTGCTGCGGTCGATGGTGATCGCCACCGCCGTGATCAGCACCGCGCCGAAGACGATATTCTCGGCGAAGATGTTCACGCCGGCAAATGTCATGCCGATCCGCACGATCGAGATGATCAATGCTCCGACGACCGTCCGCCCGACGCCGCCGAGCCCGCCGGTGATCGCGGTTCCCCCGACGATGACCGCGGCGATGGCTGGCAGCAGCATCTGGTTGGCGAGCGTCGGCGAACCGCTGGACAAGCGCGAGGCTAGGATCGCTCCTGCGACACCGGCAAGAAGACCCGAGATCGCGAAGGCAGTGATCTTAGTGCGCTGGACGTTGATGCCCGCCGCCCGCGCCGCCGGCTCACCGGCGCCGACCGCGGCGCTGTAGCGGCCGAAGCGGGTGTATCGCATTACCCATATACCGGCGATGCCGATCACCACCGCGATCATCACCACGTTGGGTATCCCGAAGCTCGATGCGTTGACCCAGGCGGTCTTCAGGCGACCGGCTTCTTCGATGGTGATCGCCCTGCCGTTGGCGGCAAGCAACGCGAGCCCCGCGACGACGCCGCCGGTGGCGAGTGTCGCGACGAAGGAAGGCACGCGCAGTCGTACGTGGACGACACCGCTGACAATACCGAAGATCAGCCCTGTCAGCACCGCTGCTGGGAAACCCCAGAGGCCGATATACGGAAGCGATTGCGCCAGCACGACGCTGGCGAGCGAAGCCAGTGCCTGGATCGACAGATCGATGCCGCCGATCATGATGACGAAGGTGACGCCGGTGGCGAGGATGAACAGTACAGCCGTGTCCGACAGGATCACCCTCAGTGTGTCGAGCGTCATGAAGCCGGGGGCGGCGATCTCGACGACCAGGATCAGCGCCACCAGCACGGCCGGCGGGGCGATGTTGCGCAACGTGTTCGCGTCGATACGGCGGCGGGGGCGCTCGGCCGGAATGCGGTCAGCCATGTCGGTCATACCATTTCTCGCAGGATGTCGACCTGGGCGGGCTTGCCGCCGGGTGGTGCGTCGAAACGGCCGGTGATCTCGCCGTCGCGCATCGCCAGCACGCGGTGCGACAGCCCGATCGTCTCCTCCAGCGTGTCCGAGATCAGGATGATGCCGACGCCCTGCTCGCAGAGGTCTCGGACGAGTTCGTAGACCTCCTCCTTGGCGCCGACGTCGAGGCCGCGGGTCGGATGGTCGAGGATCAGGATCCGCGAGCCAGCCGTCATCCAGCGCGCCAGCACCACCTTCTGCTGGTTGCCGCCGCTGAGGTTGCGGCAGGGCGCATCCGGTCCCGGCGCCTTGATGCGCAAGCGCTTGATCCAGTCGTCGGCCAACGCCCGCTCACGGCCGTGGTCGATCATGCCCCCGCGCATCGCGACCGAAAGATTGGCAAGCGTGATGTTGACTGCAACCGACAGGAACATCACCAGACCCTCGACCCGCCGCTCGCGAGGAATGGTACCGATGCCGAGCTTCACGGCCTGCTCCGGCGTGTCGAGCCGCACACGGGTGCCACGGATCGTCAGCGCACCTCCGTCATGCGGTAGGAAGCCGCCGACCGAGCGTGTCACTTCCTCGCGGCCGGAACCGACCACGCCGGCAATGCCAAGCACCTCGCCGGCATGTAGCTGGAGACTGACACCGTGGAAGGCGTCTCCGAGGCAAAGCCCATCGGCCTCCAGAACCACTTCGGCGGCCGGCGGCTTCTGCCGTGCCTCCTTGTAGTATTCAGAGTGCAGGCCGCGACCGACCATGGCCTCGTGCAGTTCGGGCACGGACACGGCGTCCGCCTGCCGCTCGGCGACGACGGCTCCGTCCTTCATGACATAGACCCGATCGCTAACCTCCAGCACCTCGTCTAGCCGGTGCGAGACGAAGACGAAGCTCGCCCGCTCCCGCAGCGCCTGGACGCGGGCGAACAGGATCTCGATGTCGGCCCGGCCGAGCACGGATGTCGACTCGTCCAGCAGGATCACCAGCGGCCTGTTCGTGCTCTCCTCCAGCGTCAGCGCCTTTGCCAGCTCCACCATCTGGCGGGCGGCGAAGCTCAGCTCGGAGGTGCGCCCAGCGACGTCGATTTCGACGCCGATCTTTGCGAGCTGACGTCGGGCAGCTGCTCGCATCGCCGACCAGTTGACTAGGCCCAAGCGGGTGAACTGGCTCTCCTGGCCGAGATAGATGTTCTCGGCAACCGAGAGGTTGAGCAGCAGCGATTGTTCCTGGAACACCATGCCGATGCCGTGTCGGCCGGCATCAAAGGCGTTCTTCAGCTTCAGCGGCGCACCGTCGAGCGTCAACGTGCCGAGGTCCGGCCGGTGCGTGCCGGCAAGGATGCGCATCAGGGTCGACTTGCCGGCACCGTTCTCGCCGATGAGACCGACCACTTCCCCGGCCCTGATCTCGATCGAGACGTCCTTGAGGGCCGGGATGCCGGCGAAGGATTTGCCAATGTTGTGGGCGGCGAGGATTGTCTGGTTGGACGCGTGCATAGCGGTCACTTCACGATCTGCTGACGGACGCGGTCGAGCGATAGCGCGACGGCGGCGATGATCATCAAGCCCTGCACGGTCTGCTGGACGTACGGGGAGACCCCGAGCAGCACCATGCCGTTTGCGAGGACCGTGACGATGAGGACGCCAACGAGGGTGTTGACGACCCCGCCCTCGCCACCGGTCAGCGCGGTACCGCCGACCACCACGGCGGTGACCGCGGTGAACAGCCGGCCGTCGCCGATCACGGCGTTGGACTGGCCGAACTGGGCGGCGGCGAGCACGCCGGCGACACCGTAGAACAGCCCGGCGACGGTAAAGGTGGCGATACGGACGCGTCGCGGATCGACGCCGGAAAGCTCGGCCACGTCCTCGCCGCCGCCAAGCGCCATGATGTGACGGCCGAGGCGCGTATGATATTGAATCACGATCGCGACGGCAAAGGCGGCGAGCGCCACCCAGACGCTGAGCGGAAAGCCGGCAAAGCGCGACAGCGCCAGCGAGCGGAGGTTCATGTCGGAAAGGCGCACAGCCGAACCGCCCAGCATGAAGACCGCGATGCCGAGGCCGATGAACCAGGTGCCCAGCGTCGTCATGAAGGACGGGATGCGCAGGGTGGTCTGCACGACACCGCTGCCGAAGCCCATGACACCGGCGGCGCCGATGGCTGCCAGAGCGGCTAGCCAGCCGTAGTCGTTTGCATTGGCGTCGTTGCCTGCGAGCAGCACCAGGGTCATCGCGGCGATCGCGACGGCGCCCTCGACCGAAAGGTCGATGGAGCCCATCAGGATGACGAAGGTGGTGCCCATCGCCAGCGTCAGCGGCACCGCGGCGGAATTTGCAATGCGTACGAGATTGCGCGGCTCGATGAAGTTCGGATTGGCGATCGCGAGCAGAATGCACAGGCCTATCAGCACGAGGAGTGGCGCGAGACTTCTCAGCAGGCGGGCACGCGACGACTTCATTCCTGAGAGGCGAGCGAGTTCCGCTCGCTCACCGGGGCTCGCACGTGTCGCGGCAATCGGACCTGTCTGGATGCTCACGCGGCGATACTCCGGGAAATCACAGCTGCCTGGACGAGCGGCGTGGCTCGCAGCGGACCAATGCTGGAATAGAGGCTTGGGGAGTCGTTCGACGACCCGTCGGCCGTGACGCTTCACGTGCCGCCGGTGAAACGTCGGCGGCACGCGCTACGCGGCAGATTGGAATCCGGCGATCAGACTCGGATCTGGCCGGTCACCCGGCCCCAGAGGTCGTTCCAGTCGAGCGTCGGCTTCGCATCGACATTCGTCTTGTAGTAGTCCTCGACGTTTTCTTTCGAGATCAGCAGGGCCTTGCCGTAGAATTCGCGGTGCTCCGGCGGCTCCTTGGACGGGTCGAATGTTCCCATCGCGGCGTGGTAGCCAAGCGAGAGCCCCATTCCGCCCTGCCAATAGGGGTCGGATGTCACGGTGCATGCGAATTCGCCGCTCCGCACCGCATCCACCGCCGCCTTGATGCCGTCGACGCCCACTACAGGCACCTTGCCGGCGAGACCTTCGGCGCGCAGCGCCTCGAGCACGCCGGTGCCCATGTCGTCGTTCGCCGCCCAGATGCCCTTGATGTCGTCGCCGAAGCGGGTGAGCAGGCCCGAGGTGATGTCAAATGCTTCGGTCGATTTCCAGTTGGCGACCTGGAAGTCGAGCAGCTTGATGTTCGGGTTGGCGGCCAGCGCCTTGTCGAGGCCCTTCTTGCGCTCGATCGCCGCTGTGTTCGATACGGCGCCGCCCAGCGCCACGATGCCGCCCGATCCGCCGATCGCCTTGAACAGTATTTCGGCAATGTTGCTGCCGCTTTCCATGCCGTCGAACTCGATATGGGCGATGTAGTAGGGGTTGAAGTCGACGGGATGCAGGTCGCCCGGCTTGTTCCACTGCGTGACGACGTAGGCGCCAGCCTTGGTGCAGGCCTCGACGATCGGCCGGGCATCCGGCGTGTCGTTAGGATCGGAGTTCAGCACCATCTTGCCGCCGGTACGGGCGAGCAAAGCGCGGATGTCGGCGATGCCCTTCTCGCTGTTGCCCTCAGACACCAGCGTGACGTGCTCGCAGCCGACGGAGGCGGCGAAGGCCTCGGCGCCCTGCTTCCAGATAGCGTGATACGGATTCGACAGCGAGCGGATCGAGGTGACCAGCGTCGGCTTCTCGCCGGCAGCGAAGACGCGGCCTGGCAGGCCCATCACCATCAGGCCGGCCGTGCCGGCGAGGAAGCCTCGGCGGCTGATGTTCATGGCATTGAAGTCGGTGTTCCTCATGTCGATCGTCTCTCCCGGATCCCTGCCCGTCGGCGCTGCGTGTCTGCGCTCCGTTAAGGCATGTCGACGGCAAGTCGTATGACAACCGTTCAACCCGTCAACCGTATATCCGGGTTTTGGAGATTGCAAGCTGTTGAAGTGCCTGGGAAAGGAGGACGATCAACCTGGAAATAATGCAGAGCGAAAGAACCATGGCGGCGGCTTGAAGAAGTGTCGATCTCTCAAGATAAAGCCAGCACAGGTTTCTTTATTGATTACGGACCGATTGGTCCGATGTATCCGGACATTGAACGCCCTTATAGACCCCTACGATTTCAACCATATTCAGTAAAGGACGAAGCCAGATTGCCGAATACGGTATTCTAGCATTGATCCTTGTATTGCATTGATTGACGGACGTATGCTCGAAATCAAGGTCGTAACATATAAATCCAGACAGGCAGCTCGTATCTGGTATTGTTAACGCAGAGGTTCCAATGAACATCTCACATATCAATGCACCAACACGTCATATTGACGCTGCTGGAATAACCTTTGCGTATCGACGGTTTGGTCACGGTAACGATGTGCCAATTGTCCTGCTTCCCCATTTTAGGGCCGGCATGGATCATTGGGACCCGCTCTTGACGGACGGACTGGCCAAGGGACGTGAAGTCATTCTGGTGGACAATGCGGGCGTGGCTGGTTCTACCGGAACGACACCGGATACATTCGAAGCCATGGCCGCCTATTTGGCGGCGTTTCTTTCCGCACTGTCGCTCATCAAGGTGGACGTTCTTGGTTTCTCAATCGGCGGCTACGTCGCCCAAGCGCTTGTGCTGCAATCCCCAGCGCTTGTTCGCAAGCTGATCCTTGTCGGAACCGCACCACGTGGGGGCGTATCCACCAGCGACCCGCTCGTACCTGTTCACGCAGGAAACAAGACCCCGGTACTGGATGATTTCCTGTATCTGTTCTTCGGACATTCCCCAGCCGGAGAGGCTGCCGGAAGAGCCTTTTGGCAACGTCGCCATCTGCGTGAAATCGATGTGGATCCTCCGAGTTCCGAGCAAACGATGATGGCGCAGCGGGCGGCAATTGCAGAATGGCGGATTGAACCGACAGGCGGGTTCGCCGACATCGAGACAATAAAGCAACCAACGCTGGTGGTGAATGGCCGTAAAGAGGAAGCATCGGACTCCGACTTTCGATCCGCTTGGCTGGCGACCTTGCTCGCCACCAGCATGTCGGGCTCGGGCACGAGGCCTTCCCACTGCTCGTGCACCCAGAACGAGATATCCGAGACACGTTGCGCGAGCAGCCGGTCCGGCGCAGCCTCGATGCCGTATGCTCCGAGCTTGAAATCGAACGCTGCCTTTTCCCGCTCCAGTTCACGCTGGGCGCGCCGGTAGAGCGCCCAGAGACGTTGCGGTTTGCGGATCTGGAGCCAGGCCGTCAGGATCGCCGCCAACACCGAGAGGGTCGCCGGCACCACCTTTCCGAAGAACCAGCCCTCCGCCAACGTGACGAAAAGCGGCGAAGCCAGCGTGGAACATATGATGGCGACGAACGTGATCTGAGCTTCGGCCTTGTTGTAATCGGATTTCTCTCTCATCCCCGTCCGGGTCGCGGCATAGAAGGCTTCCGGATCTTCGAAGCTGTCCGGGCGGATAGTCTTGTCGCGGCGAAGGAATGGCATCGTAGTCCGTTCGGTCGGGTGCGTTTCGGCTCTCGGGATAGCTACGATCGGAACCAGCTGTCGTAAGCCGGCAGGCTAGCAGATCGGACCGCATGGACAACCGGCGGCACTCGAAATGCTTCATGGAGACAGAAGGCGGCTTGTCTGCATGAGGAAGGGGCCGACCGGAGCGACGCTTCTCCGACCGGCCGCAGGCAGTTTTCAGACCTCGAGGAAATTCAGAAGATCCGCGTTCATCTGGGCCGAAGCCGTGACGCACATCCCATGCGGAGCGCCCGAGTAGACCTTCAGCGTCCCTTTCGGAACGAGCCTGATCGCCTTTTCGGAAGCGATCTGGATCGGAACGATCTGGTCGGCGTCGCCATGCATGATCAGGGTCGGAATCGTCATCTTCGCAAGGTCGGCGGTGAAGTCCGTCTCGGAGAAAGCCTTGATGCATTCGTACTGTCCGTACGCGCTGCCAAGCATCGATTGTGCCCAGAAGGAGTCGACGACGCCCTGAGATGGCTTCGCATCGGGTTCGTTATAGCCGAAGAAGGGCATCGCGAAGTCCCGGTAGAGCTGCGGACGGTCGGCGGCAAGGCCCGCACGGATGCCGTCGAAGACACCGATCGGAGCATCGTCCGGATTGGTATCGGTCATCAGCATGTGCGGCATGACGGCCGATATGAGGACTGCCTTGGAGACGATCACGGTGAAGCTAGGTGATTTACTATTGCTTGACGTGGCCGCCGCGGCAGCGGCGTCCACTACCTTCAGATCAATGCCATGGATATCCTCACGCATGCCGAACGCTCATCGGTTGGACGCGACCAATCCATCACCAGTCCCGATGAGAGGCATCTTATCTGATATGCGTGGATCGGACCGTCAGACCGTTCGACGGATTTTGCCAAGGTTCCGCGTGACGGATGACGGGATTGCGAATGGGTAGATCGAAACGTTGGTCGGAAGTCATGCAGGCGCGGTTTCCTGCCGGCACCTTCGACAGGATCGCAGCTCTCCTATCAGTGGAGGAGGACAGAACGGATTTCGTCCGCACTGCGGTGGAGGGCGAGTTGAAGAAGCGCAGGCGGCTTCTGGCAATGCGGAGAAGGGTGCCCGGAAGCATTCGACCTGACTAGGTCATATGTATCCTCCGGGAGACGTCCACCATGCCGCCGTGAATCGAACGGAAAGGACCTGCCACCATCGTATTCCCAAAGGAAGATCGATGGCCTGACCGTGAGGCTGGACACCGGGGTGGATTTTGCCGATGTCAAAGGAGACCGTCGCCATCCCCCGACAGCTATTCCCGCAACTTCGGCATCATAGGCCCGTCCGCATGTACAATTTGCTGGTTTCGTCATCCGAAGGCGACTGGGGAGGCCGGCCGTTCGTTTTGCCGAGAAGCCGGTTTCTGGAATTCACCTTACCTGAATACAGCGACCGTTTCGGTCAGCTCGACGACGAAGCCATCGGGGAGCTGACCGGCATGCCAGCTCTCTTCGCCTATGAGACCTCGGTCGGAAGCCCAGCCCAGGTCGGGCGTATCACCGCCATCAAGGTGAAGGACGGCGAAATCCGGATACGGTATGAAATCGACCCGAATTTCCCCCCACTTGGCGATGCGATGGCGGATTTCGCATGGGATTTGGACATCGATGGACGAGAGTTCGATCGCAGCCATTGGGCCGTGAAGACAGCCGATCTGCTGTCGGTTGTACGGGAACTGATGCCTCCGGACGCGATGGCTGCGCAGGCGCGGTCTCCCGAATTCTCCAGAGGACTGCTTCTCGACGCATGCGACATGTTGCAGGTTCTCCAGCATGGGGGCCTGGACCGTTTTCTGCTCGAGCTAGGCGATCAGGATATCGACGCCGGCCGAGAGAATGGAGGTCTCCTCGCACGATCGAATGCCATCGCGGCCTATGTCGTGGCCAATCCGGGCGCACTATCCGCTTCAGGCCTGACGGTCGCCGAGATGGTGGTGCGCCAAGCTGCGAAGCTGGATCCGGGATACCCTGATCGCGGTCTCTTCAACGGCAACGAGAACACCCGGAAATCCTGCTGGAGCTCGTTGGCAAAGGAGGGTTACGAACTGGAAGATGGCGAATTGAAATCCGTCGGCGCGATTTCTCCCCATCCGAAGCAGGCTACTCCCGCCCCCATTACACTTGTGAAATCTTCGACGGAGCCCCCCATCGTGAAGCGTGACGGCCCATCCAGGATCTTCCTCGTGCATGGCCGCGACAGCGGTGCCAAGAATCACGTGGCGCGCTTCATCGAGAAGCTCGGTCTGGAAGCCGTGGTCCTGCACGAACGGCCCAGCGGCGGCCGGACGCTGATCAGCAAGTTTCGCGACGAGTCCGAGGACGTCGAGTTTGCGGTGGTACTCATAACGCCGGATGACGAGGGCGGTATCCGCGGGAGCGGGGAGAAAGCGCCGAGGGGTCGTCAGAACGTCATCTTCGAGCTCGGATACTTCATCGGAAAGTTCGGCCCGGAGAAGGTCTGTGCGCTGATCGCGGGCGAGATCGAGAAGCCGTCGGATTTTGGTGCCGTCGTCTATATCGGCTATGGGGAGCATACCGGCTGGCGGATGGAGCTGATGAGTGAATCTCGTGCCGCTGGCATCAAGTTCGATCCGTCGAAGGCGCTCTGACATCTCGCTGCGCCTCCGAGCCGGAGATCCAGGTCCTCGGACCGCCGGAAGACATGCTTCTCGATCAAGTCGATGCTTCGTTTTCAATCTCGCGGATTTCTTTCGCGTCGCAGCCAGTCATCCGACCTCCCTGCCTTCCGCCAGATCCTCCGCTGGCGAAGGCTTCTGATCGAAAGTTTCGCCTGATCACGTGCCTTCTCGTGTATGCGGTATCCTGCTTCGGAAAAACCGACCCCGAACCGCGCATCCCGTATGCCCGCGTCAAAAAACGCGGCTTTTCCAAAATGGCCGGCCGCGGCGAGTATCATCCGGGCGCCGAAGCCTTGCCCCCTGTGTTCGGGATCGATCCAGGCCCCCATGTCCACGTAGTAGCCGACATTCACCTCGCCATGACGCAGGAGTATCAACGGGCGCATCCCGTTGCTTGCGACGATCTCATATCCAGGCGCGGGCTCGCACAGGGGCGCGCCGACCGCGTCGCAGGCGAGCCATGCTTCGATCACATCGTCATCGTCGTCGATCCCGAAGGCGGGTGAAATGAACGCGTTTTTCATGATGCGGTCGAACGCGGGTGAGAGAAGAAAGGCGGTTCCTTCCCTAGTCGTCTTGCTGTCCATGTTCATTTTCCTACCCTGAAAGACTGCCACTGGGATCTGCAGCGGATCGATGCCGTCGGGGCAGTTCTTCTTCGCATGTGTGTTCAGGCGAAACGAAGTGCAAGTGGAGTAACAAGACGAAGCAGCGTGGACGGACTGCCCCCTCTCGTCCGCCGAATCCAAGTGCGGAACGGAAAAGTCATATACCCACATCATACTGCGATCAGCTGTTTGCCATTCACCGTACCCTGGTACGGTACAGTCGCGGGGTCTGGATAGTGTCAAGGAAGAAGGCCACCCTCGAAGCGGTCAGGAACGCTTCGATTTCGATACTTCGCGAAGGCGAAAACCTTTCGGTAAAAGGCGTACTTGCGCGGACCGAAGGATCGAAGGGCACGGTAAGCAGGTATCTGCGAGAGATCCGAGAGGAGATGGCGACCTTCTCGGCGACGGGCATGGACCTTCCGCCGGCGCTGAGGGAGACGCTCGTCGCGTTCGAGCGGACGGTATGGAAGGACGCACGCACGGCGGCCGGCGAAAGCTTTGCGGTGGAGCGCGACAGACTCCACCGCTTTCTCGAGGACGGCGAGCGCAATCTCGGTACACTCCTCGAAGTGAACGAGGATCTACGGGAGACCCTCGCCGCGGCAAGCAACGGGTTAGATGCGCAGTCGAGCCTCCTGGCACAGCGGGAGCGGGAACTAGTCAAGGCGAAGAAGACTATCGACGGGTTGCGGGCACAACTCGCGGATGCAGCTGGTGGTCCCAGTGCGACAGAGAAGATCATGAAGGAGCTGGCGGAAATTCACAGCCGGCTGAAGCCCGGCATCGACCGCGAGATCAAGCGGCCGGTCGATGAAGACGAAGATCCAGTCGATGACGACGAGAATCTGGCCGACGCGATGCTGAGGACGGATAGGGGAGCAGCCGTCCTCGCCCCGGTCAATGCATCAGCTGCCAGACGGCGTTCCTGATCGGAGACAGCTTCGCACCCGCCGGCATCCCTGGCTTGGCGCATGCCGCCTACTACCGGCGCCGGGTCGAAGGCGGCGTAGGTTTGATCCTATCGGAGGGCACGGTGGTCGACCGGCCCGCGTTCCGCAATGATCCGGCCGTTGCGTTTCGCCGCCTTTGCCCGCGCCGCCAGCGACGCGAAGCGCCTAGGCTTCGATACCATCGAACTGCACGGTGCGCACGGCTAACTGTTCGACCAGTTCTTCTGGGCTGCCACCAACCGGCGGACTGATCGCTACGGCGGCGGCATGATCGGCGAGCGCTCGCGATTTGCCTGGGAGGTCGTGGCGGCGGTCCGGGCGAGCGTCGGCCCCGATTTCCCGATCATCCTGCGTCTCTGTCGGCCTTACGGAAGACTTCATGGGTGCATTCGGCGACGAGAGCTCGACTGCGGCCGGGCTTGAAGGGCTTTTGGAGTGGATGGAGCGCGACGAATTCGACCTGGTCGCCGTCGACCGCGCCCTGATCAGCGATCCGGCTTGGGTCGAGAAGGTCAGGTTGGGTGACTTCGCAGGGCTGAGGGGCTTCGACGCCGCCGCGCTTGCCGAACTGGTGTGAGTGACGGGTCGTTTCCATCGTGGCGGACAAGCTCGACCGTCACCCGAAACAGGCCGCTACCCAGTCTCCTCGAGGAGCCTGGATCAGATCGCTGCCCTCACATCGATCGGCCCTGACCCGGGCTGGACTCTCCCCTCGACAGGAGCGACCGACAATTTCTACGCAATGCGACCAAGATCTCTCCGCATGTCGGAGTCCCGACAACCTTCCCATCCCGTGCCATTTCTCGAAAAGGCACGGTCAGCGTCTAAACAGGAACCTGACGGCCTTTTGGATGCGCCTCAACGTGAGCCCGATCGGGCGGCCGAACCGCAAACATCCACACTCAATTAACCAAGTCGTCGCATGATTCTTGAATTACCAGCGACGCCAGCCATTTAATTTAGCGAACACAAAAATTGTCCTCGCACAAAGGGTCGAGATGGTCGCAGGAAATACAGCATACTCGATCCCGCCTACAACCTTCCTCATTGACGTCTGACGCCAGTCGGATCCGGTTCTGATCCGCACCACGAGGACCATGACTGCCGTATTGGCTCCGGGCATTCGACCGTCGGAGACGACGCGCTCAGCCCCAGCCATCGGAATAAAGTTCGGTTCCCACCATCGGGCCACCCTCGAAGCTTTCCAGCGATCGACCGATGCGTATCTTGGGCAGGCGAGATAGGTACTCGCAACGTCGCGTCACTCGAAATATTGCCTGGCAGAAGCAGCGCGTCGCCTCGGCATCCCTGTGAGAAGGGCGGAGCCTAGCCGGTCCGCGTCTCCCCGGATCCACGAGTTGAGTGACGGGCGATCATACCAGACGCAAACCGTCAGTCGTCGCGATGCCGCCCGGTGGATGCCTTCCAGGAATGGCGCCGGTTATCTTCCATTCCATCCGAGCGCAGCGCACCACGCTGGTCCTCTGCCGCCGGATACCCGTTCGACCTCCCGGAATACACTGAAAAAGGAGACCTGATGATTCAAAGGTCCGTAGACGGTCCGACATCGAAGATCAGGACTGAGCCAACATCGGCAACCGGAAACCGGATGGTCGCACCGGACATGATGTCGTGCCTGATGGACGTGGCTCTGGCGCTTGCACGATGCATGGCGGACGATGACCATCGGAAACGGGTGGCGAACATGGAAAGGGAAGCGGGCGAGTTGCCGACCGCCAGGAAACTGTCGGCAAGGCCGCCCTTGCGGCGCATCCGACGCTGAAGGCGGTCGGCAGGAAGAAGTGCGGCAGCCGGTCCGAAAGATCTGTGCTGCCCTTCCCGCCCGCCTTGAAACGACGACGCCGCCGCCTTGTGAAAGGCGGCGGCGTTTCTTATTGCGCGGTCTCTGACTTCGCTTGGCCTCAGTTCACGGCTACCTGCGCCATTTCCTGCCGCCTCCTGCGCCCCCGCCTCAGACGTGGCACGACCTCGTCGAATTGCACCAGGCCCAGGACCGAGACCCGGAGGACGTCGTTTTCGACGACGACCCGTACCTCGTCTACGAGCGCGGAGAGCGTGGTAGCCGCCTCGGAACTTACCGCGGCGCCCTCCCCGCCATCGAGCACGGCCCGGATGTCGGCGAAGCCGCAACGTATCCGGTCGATCGCGGCGACATCCGACGCGATCGCGAGCGCCTTGCCGGTAAGCCGCTGAAGGACGGCATCGGCGGTCGCCTCCTCGGCGGCCAGCGTCTTCAGGTCCTCCTTCACCCATTCGGCCGGCAGGATGCCCTCGCGGGCATTGAGGCGGACGTTCCGGATCTGGGTCCTGATCACCGCAAGACGCTGGGAGGCGGCCTCGATGTCATCCCGGAAGCTTGCTGCGCGTGCCTCCGAGCGACGCTCGTATTCGCGAGCGGCGTATTCGTCGAGCGAACCATCTGCCAGCAAGGTTTCGATGCGTCGCAGGATCAGCTTCTCGATCGTGCGACGCGGGTAGGTGGAGACATCCTTGCAGATGCCGTTGAGGTCTGCCACCGAGCACTTCATGTAGGTCGATCCGACGCAACGCATCGTCGCCCCGCAGCTGCTGCATTTGCATCTGCCACGAAGGAAGGTGCTGGGGCCACGAACGGCCTCTTCGTCCAGACGATTGGAGAAAAGCGACTGCAACGCGATGAACTCCTGTTCCGAGAAAATGGCCGTATCGTCCACTCTTGCAGCGACGGTCCATTTCGAGATTGCCAGTTTTTCCGAGACCATCTTGCCCGTATGGGGGCTCGTGCCCCAGAGAGCCTTGTTGTAGACGATCCTTCCGACAGTGACCGGGGATCGAAGGATCCCCGGGTTGCGGATCGAACCGATGAGGTTCTGTCGGCTCCAGAGTGCCCCTGCCCTCGTGCGATAGCCGCGCCCGTTGAAATCGCGGAGGACCGACTGGACGTTCCGCTTGCCTTCCAGGAGCTCCTTGGCGGCCGCCCTTATGAAGGCGACCTCCGATTCCACTTTGACCAGTCCGCCACGCAACAGGGGATTCTTGCGGTAGCCGTATGGCGGCCGGCTGGTGTTCCTGCCGGAAAGCGCTAGATCTTTCAGCGCCTGGGCGGTGGAGATCCTGATGTACAGGACACCCTGTTCGGCAGCGAGGGCCTGAGCCATCGCGGTCGCCTTGGGCATGAGCCCGACACCGACCACATAGATGCCTACCCCTAGTTCGTAGAGCCATTCGATGAGCGGGATCGTCAGCCCCGCCGTCCGGCCTATCCTGGAGATGTCCGCGACGATGATCGCCTCGATCCACCCCCGCTCGACATCGAAGATGAGACGTTTTACCCCCGGGCGATCCTCGATCGACACTCCGCTCACGTTGTCGTCCATGTAGGTTTCGACAACGACGAGGCCATGACGTGGTGCGTCAGTGATACAGACGGCGACCTGTTGTTGGGAGGATCTGGAGTTTGCCCCGTTCTTGGATGGGGCGCTCATCCTCCCATAGGCGCCTGCCTTCAGGAACCTGTCGCCCTCGGCGACCGCACCACGACTTTGGGCGCGGTACGGCAGAATAGGTTTGACCCGTGTCTGCCTGTTCTGGTCACCGCCATCCGCGCCACGGGTCGCCAGGCGCTGCTCCTCCTCCAATTCTGAGGCT
The DNA here is from genome assembly GCF_055730135.2 of Mesocryomonas lacus. Classification (NCBI taxonomy): domain Bacteria; kingdom Pseudomonadati; phylum Pseudomonadota; class Alphaproteobacteria; order Hyphomicrobiales; family Aurantimonadaceae; genus Mesocryomonas; species Mesocryomonas lacus. Next base: position 27,092 of record NZ_JBUZWE020000021.1, read on the forward strand.
GCCCTGTTGGCGATCTCCTTTGCCGCCTGGAGGGAGGCGGCGCCGGGGTAGAGGTAGTCTATGGGTCTCGGCTTCGCCGGTTCCTGCTCAGTTTCCATCATTGCTCCTCTTCAAATCGGAGACGATCGCCGGCGCGGTGCCGGCTCCGCCATCGAGGTATCGGGCGACGACTTCGAACCCGAACGAACTCATGTCGATGAGGGCGAACGCGTCCCCGTTCGCCGAAAGGCGGCTGAAGCGACCGTAGCGACCGGCGCGAACCATCTTCGTCGCCGCCGGCCGTCGCGCGCTCTTTTCCTGACCTGAGGGACGGTTTCCGGCGTACTGCTCCCCGACGGGGCAATAACGACGCTGCCAGTATGGCTTGGTGGCTGGATTGGTCGTCCAGGGAGTCTTATTAGCCTCTATTTCCATGATCTGATATTCGCGCATCAGAGCGCCGTGTGCGTGCAGCAAGGAGAAGCTTCTATTGTTCCAACTTGCTCCAAGGTCTATCAGATCGATCACTGTACGAAGACCATCTTCCCGCAGAGCTCTCAGAAGGTAGGCGATAGGCGGGCGTCGCATCGCGATGCGCTCGTAGACACTTCTCCGTGGACGGTCCCATCGGATGAGGGTCGCCGAGCCGTCCTTCAGACGCCTCGATCTCGAGGCGAAGGGAGAGGTTGCAGGAGCTGGCGGCACCGGTATCTGCCAGCGGGCGGTCGGATTCGTCCACGGGAAGGGCTCCTTGAAATAGTAGATACCGAGGGGCGGCCAACGCCGCCCCTCCCGTATCGGAGTCGTTGCGACATGCGCGTTCATGTAGATTCCTCTTCTGCTGTTGGATGTTTCAGGAGAACTTGCGGAAGAGGCGGAGTTTTGCCGCTCTCGCATCGAACTTCCTCTTGCGTGCGGACGCACGCTTGGCATGACGAGTCTCGGCAGCATGACCGGGCACGAGCTCGCCGGGCATGCGGTCGGGCTCGGCCGTGCCGTCGTGACGGCAGATCATGGGCGCCGGCAGGCGAAGTCTCCTGCACAGATCACGGGCTTCGCTGACGCCGTAGATAAGCGGCAGGAATTCGATCCAGGTCGCATCATCGGACGACATGCCGTCCTTCGGCATCTCGTCCTGGGCCGTGCAGCACGGCCTCCTGTTGTTGTTCGTCCCCATATCGTCTTCTCCTTCACATTAAGTCGAAGCGTGGATCGGGGTATTCGAGACTGAGAGGCCTGCCCTCACGCGTCATCGACATGTATTACCTGGATACACGCATCATCCTTCGGCTCATTGCCGATGAATGCCAAGTGTATCAATGGTCCTGATTTATCAAGACGGCCATACGACAGGGCGGCATCCGACCGAATACGTAATTCTTGCAATTCTATGCTTGGAAAAATCCTTCAGTGACATTTTTTCCAAGAACTTTCTCGTGGGTGCTGAAGGATTTCCCCTTGGCTGAAAAGAGCGACATTCAAAGGAAAAAACCGGCTCTGAAACCGTCCTTTACTTTGAGGGAATCGACTCGCCCGCATAAGTATTTTGCTGTAAGAATATCCCTTCTTGAGACGGAATTTGGTCTTTGTTTTCTGAGGTTCAAGAAGTAGAAATGGCTCATGGTTAATCAAAGGTTAAAATTCAGGATCCCACGTGAACGATCGTTAAAATGGGATCCCGAAAAATAGCTGTATCCGTTTTACAGCAGGGGTTACCGGATTTTTTCTCATATGCGTTTGAAAACGCAATTAACCCCAGATTCACGTCGTCAGGCTTCGCTTCCCGATTCCCCGAGCGGACTATTGACTCTGCACGTATGTAAAACCAACTATAGTTTCATGAGCAAAAATCTAACAAGACATAAGAGCGAAGCAAGACTCCGGGCGGTGAGGCGGTGGCGGGGGTTCGCATCGGCACCGAAGGCTGCCAAGGCTTTTGGATGGCCGGTAGGGACCTACTGTCTCAAGGAATCGGGAATCGGCAATCTTTCGGTCGAGCAAGCGCGGCTCTACGCGCATGGCTTCGGCGTTTCCGACAGGTTCCTTCTGACCGGCCATCCGGTCACCGAACACGACCGTGAAGCCATGGCCTTCATCGGTGCGGGAGCCCGCTCGGTGAACCGTCAGACGACCGAAAGCATAGCTCGCGCTGCGAAGGCGCTCGAGACCGTCCGCATCGCCCGTGGCTTCCCGTCGATACTCGAGGCGGCGCGCCATTTCGGTTTCCGCTACACGACCTACCACTCACACGAATTCGGAAGGTCGGCCATCAATCCGCGGACCGCTGCAGTCTACGCCTTCGCGTTCGGCGTCCCTGCGGCGACGTTCGACGCTTCACTGGGGGGCTGTGATCTACCGCCAGGAGCACTGTCCTCGCAGAAAGCGCGCACTCCCGCCGAAGTCACGGCCTACAGGAGCGCCACCAGCAACGTTCCCACGGTCCGCGATGCCAGCGTTGACGTTCGACTCTTCGAGGATCCAGGTCTGCTGTACGACGCGTTGAACGGAGAAGTGCCCCCGGTCGGCACCAAACAGATGACCGTCGCGGTGCCGGCACTACGACTGGAAGCGGCCGGACTTACCGCGCTGGACTACGTCTGCTTCCGTCCGGTAACAGCCGGCGGGGCGGTCGAGGTGGTCGTATGCCTGAAGGAAGACAAGGTCGAAGGCGACCTCTTACTGACGGTCTCGGAACAAGGGTTCGAGCTTCGGACGACCCTGTCCGCGGAGCCGTCCGGGAAACGCGGCTCAAGGAGGAGGAGCAAGGCTTTCCACCTCCCTGTCGTTTCGCTCAGCATGGATCGGAGGCTAGCTGCCAGGATGCCGGTAGAGCGGCTTTTCGGTCAGAAGTGATCTACGTCTGCGCTTCCGATGACCACTGAAATCGCACCAGGCTCGGCATCCATTCGTGTCTGACTGGCCGATGCGGAGAATCGCACCGTCCGGGCTGCGACAAGTATAGAATCAACGCCTCGCGCAAAGGATTTTCCGTGGCCCCGAAAAGTGGCTTCGGAAATTCCTTCAGGCCGGCAGCGGCCGGCTACGTTTTTGACCGAAATGAGCCTCATCACTTCCTCGTGTATCCAACATTTGGCTGTCGTCGGCAGCCGAAACGTTCGCATCTTGGATGCTTTAGTTGGCTGACGGCGTCTATGTCGATATCAGACGACGCCGTACGGCCGTGTCCGGGCCGCCGAACTACGGGCGCATCAAACCGCTCGATAGAGGCAAGGAGCATGCCGGCGTGACAACCTGCGCCGGTCAAGAAACCTCCGCGTGGAAGAGTCGACCGGTAACCGCCGCTGCAGAGGCCGACATACCGACGTCGAATACCACTTCGGCGGAAAGCGGCCGCAAGGCGGATGTCCACCCCGTCGACGTCCTACGCACGACCGCGGACCTCGGACGCAAAAGCATCTCCCGGTCGTGAAGGGGTATCCGCCCATGCGGACGACCTGCACCGCCAAAACCCCGATGCGCAGGTCTGCCTCGGCAAGTCCGACCAGAAGACAATTACGTTCCTACATGATGCGCGCGAAGGTGAGCTTGCGGTCGACTGCCGATCAGGCGCACAGCCTTCGTTCCGAAACGGATGTCTTCGACTCAGGGTGAGGCTGCGGGTGTCCGACGATCTCGCGGACCTGTCCCTGGAACCGCAGCCCGGTAGATCCCGTAGCACCATGCGCCGTCCTACTGACTGGCGTTCGGACGATGGTATAGAGAAGTCGGCACATCAGGGCTGGTCAGCAGGTCGCCCTTCGCCACGCCAGGCCGAAAAGCTCCATGATCGCAGAGATACCCACCGCCGCCGAGTTCCACGCCGCAGGCGCGAACCAGCTCCATCTCGCATGGCAGATATCCATGCATGCCGTCCAGGAGTTCGACGAACTTCAGGAGACGTTCGACGACGGCGCCGAACGCGACGATGCCGCCTGCGAATATTGGGTCCGATCCCAGCCCGCATTGGCGAACGCCTTCGGGCTCGTCCAGCAGGCGATGGAGATGGCCTTGAAGGGTCGGATCGCCGCCATCTCGCCTTTCCTGCTCATCTCGCGGGACCCCAAGGACTGGCCGAAGGGCTCCGACGTCAGAAACGTGCCTTTCAGCGACTTCCGGACGCTCGATGCGGCCGATCTGGTCAGGGTGCATAATACCTTCGCCCGGGTGCCGCTTGATGATCGGTTCCGGGTCTTCTGGGATGGAGTCCGGCGTGAGCGGAACCAGCTGATGCACTCGCTGGCGCCCCGCTCGTTCGAACCGTCGCAGCTGGTTCGCAGCATCCTGACCGCCGCCGAGGCGCTCTTCGGGGAGACCCCATGGGCTCAGCGCCTCTTCGAAATGCAGGAGGCAGGGAAATACGCGGCGTATGGACTTACCGACGACGCACAGAACGTCGTCATGAGCCAGGTCGACAGCGCGATGAGTCACCTTCTGCCGGCCGAGCGCAGACGTTTCTTCGGGTTCGATACTACACGAAGGAGCTATGTCTGCCCGGTCTGCCATCGTCGTGCCGATCGGGACTGGCAGACGGAGTTTCCCACGCTGGCCCAACTCACCACGAAGGCCAAGGGCGCAACCCGCCTTCATTGCATCATCTGCGACGAGGATTCCGAAGTGGAGCGATCCGGATGCATCAACTCGAGATGCAAGGGCGACGTCATCTTCGAGGGTACATGCCTCACATGCTTGCGGGACCAGGATTCTCCCTACGAATTTCCATCAGGCCTGACGATCGATGACCGGTACGAGACGCACACGCACGGTTTTTCATTCGAAAGACCCGGACTCACCACCAGTGACACGGGCACCTTCAAGGACGACGCGGCGGCGATCGAGCATGCGCGAAGGGCGATGATGGCGCCGCATCTGCAGGTATGGTCGAAGACGACCGTCCATGCGAGGTCTGACGAAACGTTCCCGCTCTCGGACCGGGATCCGACGCTCGGCCATTGGCTGAGAGAGATCTCGGGACTTGTCTGGCATGATCATCCGAACTGGCCGTCAGATGACGGTGGGGCCCACACCGTACCAGGCACGCGGAAAGGTCGAGACGTGTAGGACGCGTGCCGGGAACGTTGGTGAACTTCGGATCGATCGACCAGATCGCGTGCTCCGGTGTCGAGACGACTCGAAACCAACTTGCCGATCGGCGAACCGCGAACGGCGAACGGCGAACGGGGTCTCGCCTCCCCTTCTCCGCCCGACACAGCGATACGCTCCGGCAGGAATCATTCCGACGTATCGCCATCCGTTATCCACAACGATAATTTTTGTGTTCGATAAATTATTATGCGAACACATTAATTGATGATAGGCTCCGGTCGAAAGGAGTCGTCATGACCAAAGTCAAGAAGTACCCCACAGCCGGACGTCCGCGCAACAAGCCCGAGGACACGACGAGGCAACTTGCCATAAGGATGAAGAATACTGATGTAGAATTTCTTCGAGAGCTGGCGGCTGCCGAGGGAAAGTCGCTTTCATCTTATATCGCGGACACGATGTCGGTACATATTCAGAACGAGATCTCGAACTAGAGGGTGCAGGACGTCCTGTGGAAGATCGGACGGATGCTGCATCGTGAGGCCAAGGCGGGCTCGACGAGGGCATGCCCGGATGCTTATCCTCGGCTTCTTATGCGACGAAGCATCGCCCGGGCCACTTCGGCCCCGGTGACGCGTCTCTATTAAAGTCGACCAAGCGCTTGGTCACATCGCGGTCTGGGAGATCATCTCCACCGCCTCCGCCGGAACATCCGGGAGGCCACTTTAAATAATTTTTGTGTTCGCTATATTCGCTCCTCCGCCGCCGTCCCGCGATGCCGAGATGGCGACTGTCGCGACCGGTGCAGTCCGATCCAGGAGCTCATATGCACCCGAAGCATTCATTCTCGCTCGATCTCCCGAACTCGCAGCCGGACGGAGCGAGGGGGCAACCGGCCGCACATGAGGCGATGGTACGTCAGCTGGAGGCGACCGGGCTCTACCGTGTCCTGCGTCGCCTCACCCCCAGGCCGATGCGCCGTGACACCGTGCAGATCCCAGGCACGAGCCTGAAACGCGGCATCATCATCGACACCGAGACGACCGGCCTCGATCATGCCACCGACGAGGTCGTCGAGATCGGAATGGTCGCGTTCACCTTCGACTCCGCGGGCTCGATCCATGACATCGTGGATCGTCACGAAGCCTTTCAGCAGCCGTCGCGGCCTCTTTCCCCGCTAGTGAAGGAGCTCACTGGCATCACTGACTCGGACCTTGCCGGTCGTTCCATCGACCGCGCAGCGCTCGCGGACTTCACGAAGGGCGCCGACCTGATCCTCGCGCACAATGCCCGCTTCGATCGGCCATTCTGCGAAAAGCTGCACCCGATCTTCGCCAAGCTTCCCTGGGCATGCACGATGGCCGAGATCGACTGGCGTGCGATGCATTTCGAAACTGCCAAGCTCGGTGTCCTCCTGACCCAGGTCGGATTGTTCCACGACGCTCACCGGGCGCTCGCGGACTGCGACGCGCTGCTCGAACTTCTCGCATCCGCCACCTGCATGCGGAAGGGAGCGTTCGCCGGCCTTCTGGAGTCCGCCCGTTCGACGACCGTGGAAATCACGGCGGAGGGCGCCCCTTTCCTGGCCAAGGATGTCCTGAAGGCGCGGGGCTACCGCTGGAACCCCGGGGACGATGGCCGAGGCAAGGCCTGGAAGACGACGTTGCCGGAGGGTGCGATCCGTGCCGAGCTCGAATTCCTGCAGACCGAGGTCTACCGGAATTCCTTCGTGCCCCCGATGCGGCGGCTCGATGCGACTACCCGCTATCGGTAGCCGATAGGCGGGTCCCCCGACTTTCGAACTGGCCGGCGTTAACCAAGGGTCAACCATGTCGGGCGGACTCCACTTGCAATAATTTCTGTGTTCGCTAAATTAATTTTGCGAACACAGAAATAGGCCCGTCGGCCGCAGCAAGGAGAACGCCGTTGAACTGCATGGAAATGCCCCTCTCCCATCCTTCGACACAATACTACCCGCGCCCGGGTGGCGTGGCGCCCTTCTCGACGACCTTCCGGAGCGCGAAGAACAATGCGGTCCTGACGGGCAGCATGCAGCAGATGGCGCTCTTCTTCCTCCTCGAGACGGAACCGGGGGTCCAGGGATACATGCCGCTCGAGGACGGCTCGGTCGAGGTCCGGCATTGGCACGGCATCTGCCTTTGCGCCGTCCTGCCGGAACGTGGCGCCGCCCGGGAGGATGCCTTGAGGCTCAAACGCGAAGCCGCCCGTCGCGGACGGCGCATGGTCCTGATGCCTGCCAAGCGGCTCGGGCGCTGGCCGCAGCGTGACTGCCGCCAGATGATCGCCGACGCGGGACACGCCCGACTGACCGCCTCCGAGCGGATCCGGGTCATGGATGCGCTCCTCGATGCCGGCGGCAACGCGCCCCTCGGAGACCTGGCCCGGCTCGTTCGCTCCGAGGATCCCGTCGCCTCGGTCCTGTCGCTCGCCTCGCGCTGCGTGATCTCCGTCGACACGGCCCAGCCGATCAGCTCCGAGACCAGGATCACTGTCTTCGATCCGCTTTCCCTCTAGGCCCGCCAGCCTTCCTTCGACCTCGCGAGGACATCCGATGCCGAGACTTCCGTTCTTCATGCCCTCGGTCGAACTCTTCCAGGAGTCCGCGGAGATCGACCGCATCGTATCGCTCGCCGCCGATCTGCAGGGATACCGTGCCGGGCTCGTTCCGACAGATCGGCAGCTGGCCGAGGCTCCGCTGCTGCGCGACTGGATCCCTCGCAGCGAAGGCGAATGCTGGCGCTTCGTCGGCGAGGTGTCCGGCATCGTCGGAAGAGAACCGGTGCAGGGCATCACCGGCGTCGTACGAGCCGTCGGCTTCTCGATGCGCTGGATGCGCTGCGACGAACGTCTCTGGCGCCTCGGACCCAAGATCCCGATCGAAGACCGGGATCACGAAGACCAGGACTACTGAATCACCCCTCACCCCCACAGTTCCAGGAGATTCCATGCTCGATACCCCTAAGCCGACCGGAACCGTGGACGATCCCGCCGCAGGTTTCGAACTGCCCGAAAGCGGCATGCTCGCGAAGCGCTTCGTCGCGATGCTGCTCGACAAGCCCGTGAAAGAGCTTCCGGACAAAGCGTTCCCGGGTTTCGATGATGACGACGATGAACCGGTCGACCGGTCCACCCTGTCGGTCGACGTCGCCATGGCGGCCGTCATGCTCGCGGCGCAGCTGGAGACGACCCCGCTTCTCCTGAAGGCCCTCCGCCGGGAGACGCCGGTCGTCCTGATCCAGATGCCCGACGAGAGCTTCGAAGAGCCGCTGGAAGAGGTGAGCCGGATGTGTCTCGTCGGGCACTCGACCAAGCTCATCTCGATGCACCAGCTCGACCAGATGCGGACGACGCAGCGACGCCTGGAACGTCGGTCCGCGGTGATCATGCCCTGTGATGCCGACAAGCGCATGCTTTCCAAGATCACGGCGCGGGCACTGACGGCGATCGCGCTCGATGTTCCAATCGTCGCGCTGGCGATCAACGTGCCCGTGACGGTCCCCGAGACCCTGAGGACGCTCTCAGACCGCACGGTCGCCTTCGGTCCCTTGGACGCCAGAAGTATGGAGGTTCTGATCGAGGCGGTTACTGGCGACGCCGTCCCGGTCGATGACGCGGCGTGGATCGCCGCGGTCACGCCGAGCGACCTCAGGATGTCCGTCTCCCTGAACAGAGGCGGGGCGGCCTCGCTCGACAAGCTCCGCAAAGCGGTCGAAATCCGCAAGGCCAAGACGATCGACGCGCCGCTTGTCCAGGATCTCTCCGGTTACGGGGAGGCGAAGGAGATCGCGCTGGGCATGATCTCCGATCTCGAGGCGTATCGTGCCGGCAGCATCCCCTGGAGCGCCGTCGATCGCGGCCTCGTGCTCGCCGGCCCGCCCGGGACCGGCAAGACCTTTTTCGCCGCCAGCTTTGCCCGAAGCGCCGGCCTTCCGCTCATCGTGGGATCGTTGGCGACCTGGCAGTCGAAGGGGCATCTCGGCGACACGCTGGGCGCGATGAAGAAGGATTTCGCGGCGGCACGGGCAGAAGCGCCGTCCGTCCTCTTCATCGACGAGCTCGACAGCTTCGGAGACCGGAGCAGCTTCCACGATCACCATCGCGACTATTCGAGCCAGGTCGTCAACGGACTTCTCGAGGAACTCGACGGAGCACAGGAGCGCACCGGCGTCGTCGTCCTCGGCGCCACCAACCTGGTCGACCGGATCGACCCCGCGATCTTGCGACCCGGTCGCCTCGACCGGGTCGTCCACATCGAACTTCCCGACGCGGCGGGACTGGTCGGGATCATCCGGAGCCTGCTTGGCAAGCAGCTCCAGGATGACGATCTCATGCCCGTGGTCCTCGCCGGACGCGGCGCCTCGGGTGCCGATGCGAGCGCGTGGGTCCGTCGCGCCCGCGGCATCGCCCGCAGGGCCGGACGCGAGCTGGAGATTGCAGATCTTCTCGCCGCGGCGGGTGAAGGACGCAACGTGCTTTCCACGGAGGAGCGCTGGAGAGCGGCGGTGCACGAGGCCGGGCATGCCTGCGCGGCGATGGCCCTGAAGCTCGGCACGGTGCTCGAGCTGACGCTGCACGGCACCGGCGGAACGACGGCGTTCAGGCCTTCGGCGTCGATCCTCACCCTGGACGTCGCCATGGCGGGCATCGTCCAGCTGCTTGCCGGACGTGAGGCGGAGCGGGCGATCCTCGGCCAGGTGTCGGCTGGCGCCGGGGGGCCGCCGCACAGCGATCTCTCGCAGGCCATGCAGACGGCGCTCTCGATCGAGAGCTCCTGGGGACTGGGTCGTCTCGGGCCGGTCTGGCTCCAGTCTCCGGGCGTTCCGAGGGGCCCCGTGCCCGACATCGTGTTCGCTTCCGTCATCAACCTGCTGCATCATGCCGAGCGCGAGGCGGCCCGTCTGGTGATGGCCAACGTCGCGGCGATCCGACGGTGTGCATCGCGTCTGGATGCGGAGGGCAGGCTCGGCGAAGTCGCGGTCCTGGAAAGCCTGGGCAAGGTGAAGCGGTTCACGCCGAAGTCGCTGCAGCGCGATGACGACGTCGCCGCGTAGAGCGCCGGGGAGCTGCAAGTCCCGGGAGCATTCCCATTCACGCCGCGAGCGCCATCCGGGTTCGGGAACGCCCGATACCCGGATGGACCGCGCAGGGTGCTGGGAACAGTGCCGCTTGCATGGACTTGCGCCCCGTCTCAGTCGGGGGAGATGGATTCCCTGGCAGACGGGACAGGTCAGCTGAGAGCCGGGATCGAGAACCCCATCATAAGCCGCCCGGCGTGCCGGACCGCCGACGAAACGCCCGGCGATGAGAAGCGTCCGCATGCAAGCACTTATCTGCCCATCCGTGCGGACCGGAGTATCGCAACCTGCCTGCAAAGAAGGTCGACGTCGCAGACTGTCTTCACGTAGTCGATCACCGTCGCCCAGGGTACGGACGGCATTGCGACGCACTCTGGGCCAACCTCGCCAGCTTCCGGCATGATCGCATAATTTATACGGGTGATCCGGGGCGTCCGAGCACCAAGCCATGCGGTTTGGCTTACCAGGAGGCGGCCGAAGCGAAGCTCCGGCGTCATTCGATGTGCCACCAAGCCCGAGCGGCACGGGCATGCTGCCGACAGTTGCCGTATGATCCGCAAGGCAGCCCTGTACGGTCGGTCAGAGGAACAACGAGTTCACGCCCCGAAGGGTATGGAGCGATCGTCGTTCCATGGGCACCCGCAGTTTCCCTGGAGGCTGTCGGGTCAACGGCAGGCCAGGCCCAGTCCATGGGGGACGGAGCGACGCTCGAGCGTTCGCCGCCATTCCGTCGAGGGACAACTTCATTACGTTGTGGCCGGTAGCGTCGAGGATCAGGCCGGCGCCTTCGCGAAGATGCCGGATCGACGGGACGTGACTGGACTTCGGTTCGACCGTGGTGGCGCCCGGCCGCTTTGCCGCGAAACGCACGAGGTCGTGAGAGATCGTCCGGTCATTCGTCACGACAGCGAATAAATTGGGCTCCGTATCGCAAGCCGCTCCGGGCTCTTGACGGAAAACGGTTGGTCCGCATTCTCCCTTCGGGCAGCCCGCAGCGCCCGCACACTGACTTCCGGAACGTCGCCAGCGAAACTCTCGAGGATAGTTTCCTGCTTCAATCGGGAGAGGCCATCCGTATCCGCTACGCGGGACGATACAGTCGGCCTCGGATATCTTGCCCCCGGCGCGGCATGGTCCTCGCCTACTTCCGGCACCTGGACAGACATGTCGACAAGTGCGCTGACCTTAGGTCGGACGCCGGTCTGGCTGATGATTGCCCCACCTTTTCGGCAATGCCAAGTGTCCGATCGAGGCGGGTGCGCTCCATAGGAGCCGACGATCAAATTTTGCCGCCTGTCAAGCTTTAAGGCAAAAAAGATAGTACATATGTCACCATGAACATTGACTCATGCGTTCCAAGCACGACTCGTGTTGGTGGAGACGAAGGGAGTGCCGGATTTGAAAGATCGACAGGTCCAGGATTCATCCGCCAGCGGCGGCCTTTTCCTGTCTGCATCAGCGCTTTCGGAAGCCATGCAGATCCATGAAAGCTATCTCGAGCACAACATGAACCTCGACAAGGAGGCGATCGCGGATCTTCGCATTTTTGTCCAGGAGGATGACTGGTCTGATTTCGACAGAGTCTATCTCTGCCTTTACAAAATATGCCTGCTAAACGGATCAACTGTACGTAGACTGAATCCAAGTCGATCTAAAATGGAATATATAATAGACAGATCTCAGGAATTTAGAAGCGCCGCATTAGAAACATCTGAAATTGTAATAGTGGATTTTTTACTTGATATTAAGCTTCAAGGAATTCAAAATCGATATGCCCTATTAGATGAGCACGCGGTATACTCGCTATCAAGCTTCAGGAGGGCCTTTGAGAATCACATGCCTTTCGTTAATAGACTTTCTTATATTGACACCGGATGTGTTGCGATGTCTTTTTGTGTCGAGGTTCCAAATGCAGTCGAGTTAAGCAAATCATATGGTATTGGGAAACAAAGTAATATTGGCAGCACGCTCGTTGAGCAACGGCTCTCGATGCCTTTTTGGCGGACACTGACAGACAGATTTTCAGTGCAGGTCCAGCAAGTCGAAACGCTTAAATAATAATCAACAAAATATTGCTGGGTCATCATGTCGGAAACGAAATACGTCTGTTTTGTGCCTTTGTCCGAAGAGATGGATTATATCGACGAGGAATTGCAACGTCATAATGCGACCTACGTCAGAGGTGGAAAGTTCGATAAACGCAGGCCGATACATAATTACGTCGTTCCCTTCGGGCGTTACGGCAGGGGGATCGAAATCCAGTTCGTCGTTCTCGCCGAGATGGGGAATACGGGTGCCGCCGCGACAGTCTATGGTCAGCTCGTCAAGGAAACCCCGCCCGCAGCTTTCATAGTCGGTATCGCCGGGACGCTCGACGTCGACGAGTTTGCGCTCGGGGACGTCGTTATTTCGAGCAGCGTCAAATACATCGGTCCTGACAAGGTCAAGAAGTTCGACGAAAGTCGCGAGCGCTGGTCCAAGCCGGGGGATGACCGAAGTGACGGATCGGTCAGCCATCTGGACGACCGGAAACGCCTTGGCACGGACAGCTGGTTGCGGTTCCGACGTGATGCACTCGAGTTAGGCGATTCCAGCGTCCTCATCTCGCGGTATCTGAAAAGCCGCAAACCGGGAGACCGTCCGCATCTCGAAGCGGACGCACATGTTAGCTCCACCACCGGATCATCACCCAGGATGCCGCTTCTCCGGGAGGGGGCGATCCTCGGATCCGAGTGGGTCGTCGATTCCGAGGAATTCGTCTGTTTTCTCAAGGATAGGGAAAAGGACGAGCAGCTTGGTTGGTATCACGAGTATGGGGACGCATCGGAGAAGGCGCGCAACAGATGGCTCAATACCCGGATAGCCTGCGTCGACATGGAGAGCTATGGCTTCTTCAGATCCGCGACCGCATTCATGGAGAGAGAGTCACCCAGGATGCACGCATTCTCGATCCGAGGCATATCCGATCCCTGTCAAGGCAAGGGTATGCTGGAGGCAGCAAGCAAGAACTCGATCCGAGCTACGGCCGCTCGAAACGCGCTGGCGACATTCATCGACTTCGCCTTCTACCTGGATTCCCTCAATGTCGCTTTGCGATGACGGCGCATTCCGGCGGTGAACGGTCTTGAGGGCGGGCCCTCGACCCGAGGGACAGCAGCAGCGTGCTGACGGCAAGAACCGGGCTGACGCCTGTCTTTCCGGTTGTTGGGCCGACCCGGGAAGAGATGGCGGCCGATAAGGGCAACTCGACGCTCACGCCACCGATTTCCGAAGGTAGCAGCCAACCCGTCTTCCAGGCGATGGGAAGCACGAAGACGGCGGGCAGGTAGAAGGACCATCCCCACGCCAGGATCTCGATGCCAAGTGCCGAGATCACCTGCCAGGGCGGTAAGGAGACGACCGGCAGCCAGAGCCATGGCGCCACCAGCGTCGCGAGGAGGACTGGCGGCGTGAGGATGAGGCTCACCTTCGTGTACTGGCATCAGGTGATCGTCTGCCCTTAGTCCGCGAGGACGTGGAGCCGGAGCAGCGTCGCCAGACTGGTTGCCTGCGTCGATCATCATGACGGGCAATTTGTTCGAGGCCGATGCCGATGCGATCCTCAGGGCCAGGGTCGAAGCGCCGGCGGAACCAGTTGGCTCGAGTGCAGGGCAGCCCTCGGCGAAGGACAACATCGACCATAGTCCTTGTGGGCACGCCGACGTCGCCATTGCGGTGGCCGGCGTTCTGACCGCGCTTAAGAACGGCGGCAGCGGCTACACGCTGAATAATCCATGATGGGTAAGCTTCGAGTTATTCCTGTCCTTATGCGGGAAAGCGGGCTCATCGGGCTGAAGGAAGCCGTCGACCGGTCGAAGCGTTCACTAAATACTTTCGTCCGGTGGTGCGGGCAGAGCGGTACCGGTCGCCAGGCAGAGCCGTCGGCACCTTGGCAGATCTCGGCAGTTGCGCTCGAGGAAAAGTAGTAAAAAGCCGATCAGGCTTTAGACGATCTGCGCCGCGGCAACTTCACCATGCAGCGAGTCAGGCGATACGTCGAGCGCCTCGGACTGGAGTAGTAAGGGCGCTCGATCTTTCGACCGTGCGCCCTTGGTGCATCAAACGTCCGCGGCGACCTTCTTGGCACGGGCAGGCTTCTTTGCAGCTACCGGCTCAGGCGAAGGATCCGACTTCTTACGGCCAAGGCCAAGGCTCAAAGCCAGTTCTGAGCGCTTGGTCGCGTAGGCTTGCGCCACCATCGGGTAGTCGGCTGGCAGGTTCCACTTGCGACGGTAATCGTCCGGCGACATGCCGAACTTTGTAGCCAGGTGGCGCTTCATTGATTTGAACTGCTTCCCGTCTTCCAAGCAGATGATGTATTCCGGCGTAATTGACTTTTTGACAGACACAGCTGGTACAGGAGCGACGTGATCCGGGACTGGGGCAGCGGCCGGCTCTCCCAGGGAATGAAGAGAGTTGTGAATGCTCGCGATCAGGGCGGGAAGATCGGTAACGGCGACATGATTGTTGCTGAGATAGGCGGACACGATGTCTGCGGTAAGCTCGACCGTTTCGTTCCGATCGGAGTTTTCGGTATCCATCAAATTCTTCCTGATTTTTTCTCGTTGAGCTGCTGGATGCAAGTGGAGCGTGACTAGCAGCTATCAAACAAGATGCAATACGGATCAGCTGATAGTGATAGTTCATCAGCTGGTTTGTCATGTTCGTATATGCTGAGACGCATCCACCGCACTATCGTCTCTCGCTATGGGCGAATGAAGGTCGACCTGTGAGGGTTTTGTTCAATGCCCAATTAATCGAACATCGCGACTGATCAGCTCTTCATGTAGTGCGCTCGGGTTACGTCCAACTTTCACGCAGAGCTCTTCGACACTGCGAACCGCGCCGGCATTACCCCGAACGAATTCATCATCACCGATTCAGCCGAGAAGCTTTCTCGCTCCGGCGCGCCCTTCGCCGGCGTCTTCTGCCGCGGCGAGGCGAGAGCGATATTCAAGGCGATCGCACGCGGCAAGTCTGTAGGCACCGCTCGCCGCAGCATCCTCGAGCGTCTCGGCATCATGGCGCAGGGCGATATCCCGCACACAATTACGTTCTTCAGCAGCCCGGCGAACAATCCACTGACGGTTGAGGTTAAGGGGCCCTTGAACCCGATGAACGACACCGGCGAGTTGCAGGCCCAAGGTCACCTACAGAGGCGACAGTGACGAGTAGCGATCCCCTTTCGCCGCAGTGACGTGAACGACTGGTGATGATCACCGAACTACTCGCCCCAAACAAGTCGAGCGAGCGCGCATCAGCGTGGCCAAAGCTACAGGGATCCTGAAGCGCGCCGGGATCAACCGGGAAGAGGCGCTGTCCCTTCCTCTGGCCCGCGAGACGATCGTAGTCATACAACCGGACACAGGGGCCACCGACAATGAGATCGCTTACCTACCGCCCGCCTACGGCCCGCCTTGGCAGAAAATGAATACCGGCGAAAGCATCCCAAGACCGCCTAAAAGGCCGAACGGTCGTTTTTATTGGAATTGCGCCAGGTTGAAGTCGAAGCAGATTCAGCGCTTGGGTTATCTACCCTCGCCTAATTTCGACATTTAAAGGTTTGTTATTCTTAATTTAGCTAATGTGATATTGAGGAAGTTCGGTATCTTATGCTCACCCTTAGCAGTTGGCATACTCGATCGGCAATTAGCAGGAA
>NZ_JBUZWE020000022.1:0-27515 GCF_055730135.2 Mesocryomonas lacus
GCGGAACTGAACGCGGAGCGATACGACCCCATCATCGAGGCGCTCGCCGAGGACGGCTACCGTGCGAAAACTTTGGGCGAGCTCCTGCGACAGCCACAGCTCAAAGATCGTCGATCGCAAGATCTGGTGGAAGTCCTGACCATCCTCGTGGGTGCCGGGCTCGCCAGCCCGGCGCAGACCCGGTCGGACGTCACGATGGGGAGATGTTCTGCTTTGAACGAACACATTCTCCATCGTGCCCGGAAGAGCATGGACCTGCGCCATCTGGCGTCGCCCGTGACGGGCGGTGGCGTTCCGATAGCGCATCTCAGCCAACTCTTCGTCCTTGCCGCTCGCGAAGGGAGGGGCAACGCCGAAGCGTTGACGGAGTACATATGGCGCTTCCTCGAGAGTGTCGGTGAGCGGGTGACGAAGGACGGCAAAAGGATTGAGTCCAAGGACGACAACCTGCGCGAACTGACGTCATTGGCCAACAGGTTCCTTCGGTTCGAGCAACCCCACCTCAGTGGCTTGGGAGTGATCTGAGCCATAACGCCCACCGATCCCAGAACGGGGTCTGCTGCCCCAGATGGAAGCAGCATGAACGGACGCCGAGATCAGATAGCGGGTTGGGAAACCTGTCGATGCATCAACCCGCAGCGGAGTGCATGCAGCGATGCTCGACACGCAACGTCGGCGTCCTCATCCATCTGCCGCTCGACAAGGCAGGGGAGCCGTCCCGTTCGTAGAACGGCAGTCGGCCGTTTCCACGGGCGACCGCCATGGTGCCGAGGGCGGACTGGTCTTTCTTCGCGGAAGGCGTACCGGATCTTGCCTGAATCGCCTGGGACCCGGTTCATTCGAGACCCATCGACCCTTCGCGCCTGAAAGGGCGACGTCCCGAGCGAAAGAGTAACGACATTACAACAGGAGACAGAGATGGCAGGCACATTCGGAGTTGCTTTCATGAACCGGGGCATCGAGCTGAAAGGGCAGATCCATTGTCCGGATGGCTTCAACCCCGGCATGACGTATCCCGCGATCGTTCTGAGCACGCCGGGCAGCAGCGTGAAAGAGCAGATCGGCGCCAACTATGCGACGCGGTTGGCTGAGAGGGGATACCTGGCTTTGGTGTTCGATCCGTCGTACCAAGGCGAAAGCGGTGGCGAGCCCCGCGATCTCGAGGACCCTTCGACGCGTGCCGAGGACATCCGCTGCGCAGTCGACCATCTGATGACGTTGCCATATGTCGACGAGGACCGCGTCGGCCTGCTCGGCATCTGTGCGGGAGGCGGATACGCGGTCAAGGCAGCGTTGACCGAGCTCCGCTTCAAGGCGGTCGCGACCGTGGTCGCTAGCGACATCGGCAAAGCATTCCGTCGCGCGCAGCCGGTCGAGGAACTGCGCCGGACGCTGGAAGCCGTCGGCCGGCAACGGACGATCGAGGTGAGGGGAGGGGCGCAACGTCGTGACCCGTGGATCCCGGACAGCTTGGCAGATGCCGAAACGGCAGGAGTCACGGATCCAGATACGCTTGAAGCCGTGCACTTCTACCGCGAATCCCCCTGGCGGCACGTGAATTCAACGAACCGCCTGTACTTCGGTGGCGTCGGGCACGTTTTAGGGTTCGACGCGTTCGGGCTCGTTCCCGACCTTTTGACGCAGCCTCTTCAAGTGATTGTCGGAGGCCGCCGTGGCGCCACAGGGCAGTATGAAGAGGGTGAGAGGCTTTTCGGGCTCGCCCGCGGCCGGAAAGAATTCTTCGTCGTCGACGGTGCCGGACATTACGACATGTACTACAAGCCCGAGTTCCTAGACCTTGCTGTCGGACGCCTCACGGACTTCTATGGGGAGCACCTACGGGCTCCATCGGCTCCAAAGGGAATCTAGGCTGAAGGTTTGACCCCGGACGCCATCAGCTGATTATCAGCCCGATCGGCCCGCGCTTGCGCACCCTCGCTTCGATCGAAGACACCTCCAGCGGTGTGGTCCGGGCTCTGGATTGGCTTAGACAGAACTTTCGCGAGCGGCAGTCCACTCATTCGCTCGCCGAAATTGCCCGCATGGGCGTTTCCACTCTGCATCGGCACTTTAAGGCGATAACGACGATGAGCCCGGTTCAGTATCGGAAACATCTACAACTGCATGAAGCGCGCCGCCTTATGATCGTAAGCGGGTTGGACGCGGCCTCGGCCGCATTTGATGTCGGGTATGAAAGTCCATCTCAATTTAGCCACGAGTATCGCCGGGCTTTCGGTCAGCCCCCAACTTCCAGCGTTGCCAGTTTCAAACGCTCAGTCAAGGCAATCGCTACCGTGACGCCGTGACGCCCCGATGAGCGGCCTTGAGCATTGCTGACAGAAGTTTCGCTAACCAACCCGCATGGGGCAACGATCCTTGCTAACTCACGCTCGATCGCAGCGGAGTTCGTAAGACCGTACGTTGAGGGTTTGCTGCTGGGCTTCTAATAAAGGCTAGCCAACATGTCTGCTAGCTGACATAATAGTCAAATGGCAGACAATCACGAGAACCTGGATGTCGATTCGGTCGCCGCTTGGGCGAAGCGTTGCTACTTGGCCGGCCGCGCGATGATGGACAATGTGCTCAGACCCTACGATCTCGGCGCGACCCAATGGTACGTGCTGCATCGGTTAGCCGAAGATGGGCCGATCATGCAGCGCGAGCTGATGCGCTTGCTTGAAGTCGAACGTGCGACCTTAAGCTCAATCGTCGTCACCTTGGTGCGAAAGGGGCTTGTCGAACAGGTGCCTGACCGCGTGGACCGGCGACAGAAACTCCTTCAGATCACGGAGGCCGGGGCAACGCTGTGGAGCAGCCTGCCCGACCTGACATTCATCCGAAATGCGGCTTTCGGCGGCCTCGATCCAACTGACCTGGCAGTTGCGGTTCGCGTGCTGCGCACCGCGACAGAGCGCCTTGGCGCCTTTTCCAAGAAGGAAGACGACGCATGACAATCCTTGTGACCGGAACGACCGGACTGGTAGGGGTGCGCCTTCTGCCCCGTCTCCTGAACGCAAGCTTTGAGTGCCGAGCCCTCTTGCGACCTGGAAGGATGGCTCCCGCCGGAGCGACGATCGTGCCCGGAGACATCCTTGATCCTGCTTCGCTCGTAGAGGCGGTCGAGGGCGTGTCAGCCGTCGTCCATCTAGCTGCGGTCTTTCGCACGCCGGACGAGGACATGATCTGGAAAACCAATCGCGAGGGAGCACTTAATCTGATTGCTTCGGTGAAGACCCATTCGCCAAACGCCCGTTTCATCTTGGCCAGTACCAGCCACGTCTACGGCAAGGACAAACCGCATCCCGGCCGCGAGGACGACGCGGTCGATCCGCCACAGGCCTACCCCGCCAGTAAAGTCGCGGCTGAAAAGGCCCTTCGCGAAAGCGGGCTGAACTGGTCGATCCTTCGCTTTCCATTCGTTTACGGTGATGGCGACGGGCATCTTGAGGCTCTGCCCCAGCATCTTGCCGCAGGCGACTGGCATCCTGCCCGGCGGCTGAGCACGATTCACCACCGTGACCTCGCGGCGGCCATGCAGATGGCGCTCGACGGCAGGATGGACGGTCGGATCGTCAATGTCGCGGACGACGCGCCGGCATCGGTCTACGAACTAGCCTCTTTGGTCGGCCAGCCTATGCAGGGGTCTTCCGCGCCCTTGGAGAACCCTTGGCATCTCCACGTCGACGCATCCCTGGCTCGCAGCCTGGGTTTTCAGGCGACCGTCAGGAAGTGTTTCAAGCCGTTCGGGAGAAGCTGCTCTGAGAAGCAAGATTAGCGCTTGCTGGTGGCCTGAGCTTACTGCGGGCGTTGTCCGAGGACGGACAGCGCAACAGCTTTATGCCTCTAATTTCGCAGTATCGCGAGCGACGAGTATCTGACTAACGGGCAGAAGTCAGGGGTCATTCTCGATCCTGCGGTTATTTGGATCCCTCAGTTACCCGGCGATTGTAACTGGGCGTGCGGCCAATCGTACGCTTGAAGGCCTGGGCGAAGGCACCTTGGGAGTTGTAGCCGACCTCGACGGCCACTGCCGCGACAGGAAAGCCCGCCCGAAGCATGCGCTCGGCCACGATCATCCGCCATCGTGTCATATAGTCCATCGGAGGGCGACCGACCCGTTCCGAGAAGCGTTGCGTGAAGGTCGAGCGAGACATGCCAACTTCCTTCGCCAGCATCGGAGCGGTCCAACGACGGGCAGCATCCCCATGCATGAGGCCGATAGCCTTTGCGATGCGGGGATCGGCCAAGGCCGTGATCCATCCAACGCGATCCGCGGAGCCAGCCGCGACATAAGCGCGGATGGCTTCCACGACGAGGATCTCGGCCAATCGCTCGGCGACCAGCAATCCTCCCATAGTACCGCGACGGACTTCGTCTTGAAGCGCCGCAAGGGTGCGGGCAACGGAGCCTGCTTCGTCTGACGACGGATCGATGCGAAGGAAGGACGGCAGCGCGTCCAAGACATAGGCGGCGCAACCTTCCGCGAAGGCGCTGCCCCCGCCGACAAGGACCGTGTCGCTCCCGTCACCGAGCCGCACGGTGTCGTGCCCGGGTGCGGCGTACAGCTCCATCCCGTCCTCCGGTTCGAGAGCGGGATCGCTGGCGACGACGTACCGCGTGTCGCTGAGCAGGACAACGTCGCCTTCGGCCATGCACTCGGGTGGGCGGTTCGGAAGGAGGAGCCAACAATTGCCCCGTGTGACGGCAACGAACTTCAGCCGCGCCCTCCCGTCGAAAGAAAGTGCCCACGTTCCTGACGCCTCGAGCCTGGTGCCGCGGACGCCTCGCGTGCCCAGGAAAGCGAAAATGTCGGAGAAAGGATCGTGCATCATATCCGGCGTATCGCGATAATTTCACGGTGTCTCAAACATAGATCATCCTGGCCGACGTGCATAGATTCCAAACGGAACGAAGCCGGATCGGAGAAACTTCATGACAATCAAGAACAAGGTGGTTGCAGTCACCGGAGCGGGACGCGGCATCGGGCGGGCGACCGCCCTGCGTCTGGCCGAAGGCGGGGCCTTCCTTGTGCTCGGTTCGCGAAACGAGGGGGAACTGGCCGAGACCGCCGGCGAAATCGAAAAGGAAGGTGGACAGGCCGTTTTCCGGGTGACCGATGTCACGCGGCGATCCGACCTCGAGGCGCTGGTCGCGCTGGCCTGCGAGCGATTCGGCCGCCTCGACGTGCTCGTCAACAATGCCGGGATCGGCCCGATCTCGCGTTTCGATGCCCTCCGTGTGGAGGACTGGGACGCTATGATAGAAGTGAACCTGAAGGGGGCGCTTTACGGCATTGCCGCGGCGCTGCCTGTCTTCGTCACCCAGCAGAAAGGCCATGTCGTGAACGTGATCTCGACCGCCGGGATCAAGATCGTCCCCACCATGGGCGTCTATGCCGCGACCAAGAACGCGCTTCGCACGGCAACTGAAGCACTCCGCCAGGAGTCTGGTCGTTACCTCAGGGTGACAGAGGTCTCACCCGGCTTCATCGACACCAACTTCGCGGACGCCTCCATTGCCGATCCCGACGTGCGAGCGGCGATCTTGAAGAGCAAGAATGAGATCGCCATCTCGCCGGACGCCATCGCCCGCGCTATCGCGTTCGCGATCGAGCAGCCCGACGACGTTGAGATCGGCAGCATCGTGGTCCGGCCAACGGCTCAGGATTGAACCCGGGTCGGGATAGCAGGCCGCTTGGCGCCGATCGGGAGGATCCCAGCGTCCTTTGTCCCTTACAGCCTGTACATCCGACTACGATGCCGTCGGTTCCGACCGAAACATCCATGCTGCGCTGCTGTCCGCCCATCTGTCGAACGAATGCGGGAGACCACTGCATCACCCGCTTGAAAGCTGTGCTGAAGCCCGAGATCGAATCGTCAAGAGGGGTAGGGATTACAAGCCGCTTGCGCTGATGTTCATCCGGCCAGACGAGCTTGTGCGACTGACTGCGCTCGCCGGATCTGCCCTTGGTAGAGGCTATCCTTGCCGGGGTACCACGGCATGCCGCCGATCGCGTCGAAGCCGGGGATGGTTTCCATGTGCCGTACCATCCGTCGGCGCATGGCCGCGTTCGGGAGAGCGCCGCTTAGAGCCTGCAAATTGTCGCTCAGGTGGTCCGGGTCAGATGTCCCGCAGAGAACGCAGGTCACGGCCGGATGGGCAATGACCCACTTCAGGAAGAACTGCGCCCAGCTCGTAGCGTCGAACTCTGCGGCAAAGTCGGGCAGGGGATGGTTCTGGACGACGTGCATCAACCGGGCCTTCTCCAGCGGGAGGTTGACGAAGACCCCGACGCCCTGAGCTGCCGCTGCGGGCAGCAGGCGCTCCTCTGCCGTCCGGTTGAAGATGGAGTAGTTCGTCTGGACGACGTCTACCGCGCCGCCTTCGACGATGCGCGTGAGCTCGGCCTGGGAGGACGATTCGTGATGGGTGACGCCGACATGACCGATATGCCCCTCCTTCTTCCACGCCTGCATCAGCGGAAGCACGACCGCGGCATTGGTGATGCTGTGACATTGCATCAGGTCGATCGTCGAGCGCCACACTCGCAGCTTGGTCTGCTCGAGGCTCGCCGTCGCATGGCTAGTGTCGCCGAGATACGCGCCCGTCGACCAGATCTTGTTTGCGAGGAAGATGTCCCGCGTCTCCGGCATTTGCGACAAAAAGGCACCGACGGTGACCTCCGCCGAGCCGTAGAGCGGCGAGGTGTCGATCACGCCGCCACCACCGGCCACGTACCGCGCAACGACGTCGCGAAGACGTTCACGCGAGTCGCCAGGCATCAGGTCGAAGGTCAGGAACGTGCCGAGGCCGAGCGCCGTCACCGAGCGTCCCGTCCTGCCGATCTTGCGGGTGAGGGGAGGTTCGGAAGCGGGTGGTAGGCTCGAATCCGCCTGCGCGTAGACCCGCTTTGCCCCCAGGGTGGTGATACCAACGGCCGCGGCACTTGCTGCACCCAGGAAGCTGCGTCGGTCGATGGTCATGGCGTTCTTCTCCGTCATGTTGATTCCCTCTTCCCGTGCTTCAGAACTGCCAGCCGGCGGGTACCCACGCGTAGCCGCTGTCGGTGCGCAGGATCCGTCCGAGACCGGGGAAGGGGTAGTGGAAGCCGAGGATGAGCATCCGGTCGGCAGCCGCCTGGTCGAAGATGCGGTGGCGTGCCGTCGCGGCGGCCTCCTGGTCGCGGTCGGGCCCGGGACGCCATGGTCGGTCGATATTGACCACCGGATGATAGGCGAGATCGGCTGTCAGCAGCAGTTGGTCGTTGCCCGAATGGACGAGGAAGGCCGCCATGCCGGGGGTATGGCCGAACGCAGCGATCGTCGTCAGGCCCGGCAGGATCTCAGTACCGGCCTCGTAGAGCTCGATGCCCTGGGCGACGGGTTGCACGCTCCGCTTAATGTTGGCCGCGAAGCGTTGCCGGAACTCCGGCGGAACAGGCATGTAGGAGAGGTCCGGCTCGGCCTCGACAAAGAAGGCCCAGTCCGCCCTAGGCGCCAACACCCGGGCCCTGGAGAAGGCGCGCCCGCCGTCAGCAGCCCTCAGGTTGCCGACGTGATCGGGATGTATGTGCGAGATCACCACCACGTCGATGTCGTCCGGGGACAGCCCGAGCCCGCGCAGGTTGTCGAACAGGCGGCCGCCGTTCGGTCCCATGGTGTTGCCGGCCCCGGCTTCCAGAAGCACACGGCGGCCACTGATTTCCAGCAGCAGCGTGTTGAGGTTCAGGGTCATGAAGTCCGTCGGGAGGAACGCGTGCCTCAAGGCGGCTTCCAGCTCGACCTCAGGCGCATCGCCCGCGTAGACGGCCGGGGGGCCGCCGATAACGCCGTCACTGACCACAGTTGCGGTAATACCGCCCACCTGGAACCGGTAGTGGCCCGCGTTTCCGGCCGGCTTCGCTGTCGTCTGCTGGGCCTCTGCGGTTTCGGAAAGCCCGGTGGTAAGAAGGGACCCAGAAGCGCTTGCGAGGGCCGTCAGCATGATGCTGCGTCGGTTGAGCGTGAGCATTGTCGTCCTTTCGTGTGAGAACGGACCGTGGCTGTTCTTCCGCCCAAGGTGACATAAGAGCGCTGCGTCGATAAGGTGATCAAAAGCAAGCAAGCTGTTCTCCGGAGCCGAGCAATCCTATCCTCCGTCAAACTTGATCACCTAGAGACTTTTGCCCTGATCGTCCGGTGCGGGGGCTTTCGCGCCGCGGCTGCCGAACGTGGCGTCTCGTCATCCGTCATGAGCCAGACGATGGGGGTGCTCGAGAAGGCCATCGGCATCCGTCTCCTGAACCGCACGACCCGCAGCGTGGCGCTGACGGAAGCGGGGGAGCGGCTGCTCGAACGGCTTCGGCCGGCGCTGGACGACATCCGCACGGCCGTCGGCGAACTCGACCAGTTGCGCGACAACCCCTCAGGAACGCTGCGCATCAACGCACCGGGTCCGGCAGTGGACCATGTCCTCTGCCCGATCGCCTTCGCCTTCATGGAGGCCCATCCCGACGTCAAGGTGGAGATCGTCAGCGACGCCGCCATCGTCGACATCGTCGCGCAAGGCTTCGACGCCGGTGTCCGGTTCGGGCAACATCTCGCCCAGGATATGATCGCGATGCCGCTGGGACGGCCTCTGCGTTATGCGATCGTCGCCTCGCCGGACTATCTGCAAAGCCGCGGGCGGCCTGAGACGCCGTTCGACCTCGTCGGCCACGACTGCGTCCGGCGCCGCTATCCCGGCGGCACGCTCGCCACGTGGGCGTTCGAGAAAGATGGTGAAGCCGTCGAGATCGTCCCAGAAGGGCGGTTGACCCTGGGATCGGCGCATCAGGAACTTCAGGCAGCCTTAGCAGGGAGGGGCATCGCTCACGTGTTCGAGGATTACGCCCGAGATGCTATCGAGAGCGGCGTCCTTATTGACGTGCTGACAGACTGGAGTCCACGCCTGCCTAGCTGGTTCCTGTACTACCCGAACAAGCGACACAGCAGCGCGGGGATGCGGGCGTTTCTTGAGTTCGTTCGTAAGTCGACACGGTAGGTCCGCAATTGCTGATCGAGGGCACGACTGGAAAGTTCATGACGCTCGACACTGTGAAATTTTGGCAATTGGTATCAAGGCTACCAGCCGATCCGCTTTTGACCGGGGCGTATGGCAACGCAAATGGTTGATTCGGCCACAAGAAATCGACAAAAGCGCGACTGAACGCACGTTTAGAAAGTTACGGATTTGTCTTATCAGTGCAGTCGATGTAATTCAGACATGATAGAGGGTTTTTTGCTTGAGCAGGGGGAGGCTCCGCTCTTGTCATCAACAAATTGGGTATCCGGTAAGCCTGAAAAGGGCTTTTTTGGTTTGAAACTTAAAGGCAAGGTTGTTTATGAAATTCAGACGTTTCGTTGCATTGCGTGCGGGTATCTCGACTCTTACGCATTGTGAGACTGGAAAGCTTGGCAGAGGGAGCCGACGACCGAAACGGATATGTCATCCGTTGGTGGCTTCATCTACCTGATGCCGGATATCTCTTTTTCACAGCTTCGATGCTTCCTTGCCATCGCCGACTCTGGCAGCTTCTCTGAAGCGGGGCGACTGCTGGGTCTTTCTCCGTCGGTCGTATCAAAGACTATGGCGCGACTGGAGGCGTCCCATGGCGTCAAGCTGCTGCACCGATCCACCCATTCTGTATCGCCAACCGAGGAGGGCAGGGCACTAATAGAGCCAGCACGGGCTGCGGGAGCGGCGCTCCAAGATGTTGTTGAGGTTCTCGACCACTCTGGGGCCTGCGCGGGCGGAACCGTGCGGCTCACCGCTCCCATCGCGTTCCTGCGCCACTGCCTGATCCCGCTGCTTCCGGAGCTCCGCCGGACGCTGCCGGACGCCCATCTGGATCTTCGGGCCAGCAACGAGTTCCTTGACCTCGCCAGTCATGGCATCGACGTCGCGATCCGCTCGGGGAACCTCGACGACGTTCCGGGCCATGTGCGGCAGGTCTGGTTCTCCTGTCCTTGGGTCGTCTGTGCGACGCTGGGCTATCTTGAGGGACGTCGACGTCCGACGATCCCTATCCATTTGGCGGAGCACGAGCTGATCGGCTTCCGGGCGAGCAAGGATGGACTGGTTAGGGCGTGGAACTTTCGCGACCCGGAAACCGGAACGCGATCTCGTTTGCTGCCTGATCCAGTCCTGGCGTTCGACGACGGCGAGGCCGGCTGGCTCGCCACCCTTGCCGGGCTGGGGATCGCGCGTGCGCCGCTGTTTCTCGCCGCGGAAGCTTTGCGAGACGGCAACGTTGTGGAACTGCTTCGACCTTGGCGCGATGCCGACATGCCGGTCTCAATCGTCCGTCGGGAGACTCGGCTCACGCCGCCCCGGGTGGAGCGGTTGATTACCTTTCTCAAACGACATCCGCCCCGCCTGGACCTCGCCTGAAGCAGCGACATATAGGTCCAAAGAGGTGGTTGACCGACTAGTTCAGCCGAAACGTGTCATTTCGGTCTGTGCGATCAGGCGCCAGTCAATGACGGCCGCGAGACGATGCGGTGCGGCCTCATCCCGATACTGGTCGCTTTCCACGATCGTGCGGAACGCGGCGAGGGAAGGGTAGCGTACGACTAGGATCGCGTCCCAAGCCTCGCCTTCTGGGCCGGCTACGAAGCCGGCCACATCTCCGGTCCAGATCGGTTCGATGCCCTCAATGCCTTTGGCGGTCGCTATGGCCCGGAAAGCGGTCACATAGTCTCCGAAGTAGGTTTCCCGCCCGCCGTCTGGACGAAAGCGCAGAAGGTTGAGCATGTAGACGGGCGAGGTGGCCGGAATTGCGGCCGCAAGTCGGTCGAGCGTTGTGTTTTGGATTTCGTAATTCATTGGGTGCCTCCGTTCGATCGATGTAACATCGTCGAAGGGAGTGGCGTACGGTAGCCGCTTGGGTGACATCACACCCTTGCCGATATAGCTGAATCGAGTGTTGGTAAATCTTCTCCCGATCGCCGCCGGCAGCGTAAGCTCGCAGACGTTCGAACCCCATCCTGCTCACCCCGTTTTAGGCAACCACTCGAAGCAAGGCCGTCATTTCCGACATCTCCGCCGTAATCCTCCGCGGCTCGATGTGGTGAACCATGTGCCCTACACCCGGGAGGACGAGGAGCCTGCTTTCGGGCAGGAGCTCGCACAGGGCATGGACTGGCGCTCGTAGTCGACGATGCGGTCGCTGTCTCCCGTCACGACGAGGACGGGAAGCTTCAGTTCGGAGTATCGGCCCTCGAACG
Source organism: Mesocryomonas lacus (assembly GCF_055730135.2). Taxonomy (NCBI): domain Bacteria; kingdom Pseudomonadati; phylum Pseudomonadota; class Alphaproteobacteria; order Hyphomicrobiales; family Aurantimonadaceae; genus Mesocryomonas; species Mesocryomonas lacus. The sequence continues at coordinate 11,247 of NZ_JBUZWE020000022.1, forward strand.
CGGCGGCCGACGGGAGCATCGTCGCAGACTCGTCCGCCGATGCCCGGAGCGCACATCTATGTATGCCAGACGCTCGAGGGCTTTCTGTGACTCCCGCTCGACGGTGATGTCGTCATAGGTCAGTACCGCGCCTCCGCCGGCCGTAGGTCGGCAAGCGACGCTAATCACGCGACCGTCGTCGAGCGCATGTTCCAGATACGTGGTGTTCTGACGTCCGAACCAGGCGACGTGGTTCTCGATGACCCTCCCGGTCCGCGCGGCGCTCCAACCGAGGTGGGCGCCGAGCTTCGACAAATACTCCTGCCACGTCATTCCGACCGCCACATAGGTCTCGTCGATGCCGAACAGCTTCAGGAGACGGTTGTTCAAAAGGGTGATGCGCCCGCTCGAGCCGATAAGCAGCAACCCATTCGACATGTTCGTGAGCGCTGCGCTCAGCAGGGCTCCATGGCGCGTCTGGTATTCCAGCTTCGCCGACGAGACCGCGGCCGTGAACGCCGTCGCAAACAGGCAGAGCGCCACCACCGTAACGACGGCTCCAAGGGTGACCTGGTCAACCCCCACGATGGGGGAGTTCGCCATTGGATCGAGCGACAGCCCGGTATAGCAGTGAAGTGGACGGCGCAGAGAGCGAGGACGAACAGCAACGAGAACGACCACTTCGAGCGACCGAACCCCGGGATCGAAAAGGCAGTCGCCAAGATCCCGATGCCCAGGATCGTCGAGAGTCCGGTCGTGGTTGGTGAGTGGGAGAGGACACATCCCCGGAGGGCCGACATTCCGAGGTAGTGCATGTGCGGGCTGATCATCCGCTGGTCGGGGAGGAGCTTACGCAAGAGCTCTACGAGAGCCTCCAGCACGTCAACGTGCTTCCGCCCGGCCGCATGCGGGCGGGCCTATACCAGGTGCTGGAGCGGAAGGGCGTCCGGCGCGACGTCGCGGTGTCCGTCACCCACTTCCTTGCCGTCCCGGAGATCGTCGCCGTGACCGATTACTGCGCGACCCTGCCGCTCTTGGTCTGCCGTCACCTTTCGAGGGATGCGAGGTTGAAGGTCCTTCCGGCGCCTGTCGACCTCGGCATATTCCCGGTGGAGCTGGGCTGGCATGTTCGTTACCGAAACGATGCTGCCCATCGCTGGCTCCGCTCCTTCATCATAGCGCTAGCGAAGGAACTCGCGGCACCAAGCCCCGAGGCAGAGACCATGTTTGGTGGTTGAACTCGACGAGATCTTACGGGCGCAGACTCAGTGCGTCGCATGATAGTCATTTCAATGCCATTCAGGGCACGGGAGGCCAGTCCCTCCCTCGAAGGCACGGCCTCGTTGATCGGCCGCGCCCCCGCGGATCCCTATCAGAAAGACGTTCATGTTCGTCTTTTCCTCTGGAGTGGCAACGGCGGCGCCCATTGCGGGGCACCGCGCGCTCTTCGGGTTCAGATGTCCGGGAATAAGTCCCGAACCGGGCTGACGCTCTCCAGAAGCGAAGCCACGTGTAGGATCGTGGACTCCGCCTGCCAAGCTCCGACGATCTGCACGTTGATCGGGAGGCCTTCCCGACTTGTCCCGAACCGCATCGCGAGGCCGGGAAGCCCTGTGACGTTGAGAGGAACGGTCGCGCCTTGCAGGTAGGTTGCGTCCACCGTCTGGCCGTCGATGGTGAACTCCTCGACCCCGTGTTTGTGCGCCGGGATCGGCAGTACATGGGTAATCAGGGCATCGTAGCGAGAGAAGTAGTCTGCGTAGCCGTCGCGCAGCCGTTCTGCCGCCTGCTCGGCGTCGACGAAGTCGGCCATCGACGTGTCCGGTAGGGACAGCATAGTCTTCGACATCTTGTACATCTCGCCTTCGTGGCCTCTCGTCGCTTCTCGGAACGCGGGCTTCATCTCCATGACATGAAGGCGGTAGAACACGTCGAGGGCGAAGTCGCGCTCCAGTGCCGGGATGCCCACGTGCTCGACATGGACGCCAAGATCCTTCAGGGAGTCCGCTGCGGCCTTGACGGTCGCCGCGACCTCAAGGTCGACGGGACCGAAGCCGGGACCGACCATCCAGCCGACGCGGAGCGGGCGGTCCGGATTGGGTTCAATGCCTGCATCGAACCGACTCGTGATGGTCGCGAATGCATCCTCGCCGTCCGGCCCGGCGAGTTGCGAGAAGGCCAGCGCGACGTCACGCACCGAACGCGCCATCGGCCCAACATGCCAGAAGCGGCGTGGCGCACGCGGCCAGATTCCGGTCATCGGCACGCGGCCATGCGTCGCCTTCATAGAGGTGATCCCGGTCTGAGCGGCCGGGCCGCGGACGGAGATCGCAAGGTCGGTGCCGAGGCCAAGCGGCGACATGCCCGCCGCGATCGCGGCCGACTCGCCGCCGCTCGAACCGCCCGGCGTGCGGGTCATGTCCCACGGGTTGTTCGAGCGACCGGACAGGAGATTGTCGCTCTCGATCCAGTAGGAGAACTCGGGCAAGTTGGTCTTCGCGAGAAGAATGCCGCCGGCCTGCTTCATGCGGGCGACGCTCGTGGCATCGCGTTCTGGTGTCCGCTCGCGGAAGATCGGCGAGCCGCGTTGCGTCAGGACCCCGGCGGTGTCGATCGAGTCCTTCACGGTGAAGGGAACGCCGTGCAACGGGCCAAGATCCTCGCCGGCCAACACAGCCGCTTCCGCAGCCTTGGCTAAGTCGAGAGCGCGTTCAGCGACCGTCACGATCGCGTTGTTGGTCGGGTAGACGGCTTCGATGCGATCGAGGTGCGCCTGCATGACCTCGACGGGCGAGATCTCGCGGGTTCGGATGAGCTCCGCGAGCTTGGTTGCGTCGAAACGTGTAATCTGAAGCGTCATGTTATAATCCCCTGCCTATCACTTGATAGGCAACCTCTAGCCCTTCACTAAATCGTCTTCAACGTCTATCTATCACTTGGTAGATAAATGGGGAGCGCCGGGAAATGAGCTCGAAAATGAAGGAAGACATTCTAGCGGCCGCCAAGCGTGCGGCGCAGTCGCATGGCTACGGTGGCCTGAACTTCCGGGAGCTTGCGGCCGAGGTCGGCATCAAAGGAGCGAGTATCCACTACCACTTCCCGACGAAGGCCGACCTCGGTGCGGCCGTGGCCAAGCGCTACTGGGAGGACTCGCAGACGGTTCTCGAGGCTTTGTGGGATGGGGAAGCGGACCCCGCCGGCGCCCTCCGGGAGTATCCCAACACGTTCCGCATCTCGCTCGAGAACGGCAACCGCATCTGTCTGTGTAGCTTCATGTCAGCCGAGCACGACGACCTGCCGGATCCGGTGAAACAGGAGGTCCTAACTTTTGCCGAGATCAACGTGGCGTGGCTGGCGAAGGTCCTGTCCGCAGCGACCGACATGGACGACGTCACATGCGAGAAGCGCGCTCGTGCCATATTCGCGGCCGTTGCCGGCGCCCAGCTCATGGCCCGCAGCCGTTCGGATATTTCCGTGTTCGACGCATTGATCCATGGATATCGCGACGCTGGTCTCCTGCCCGCATAACGGCTGCGGCGAGGATGCGGCAATTACCGTGCAACACGACGGGGCCGCCTATGACCAGGGCACGCCGTCAAAGGCCTCTGCTACAACTTACTTTAGAGAGGTAGCGAATGTCCGCTCTCGGGAGTGTTCTTTGCGCGATCGAACGGCGTTCATGGGTCGATAGCGGCCGACCCGCTTGGGACGGCTGCCTACTCGGCGCCGACTAAATTTAAAAGCTGGAAAGAAGACATTCCGCGTTCCAACTCGATGATTAGACGCGGAAGATAGTGCGTGACTGTAGTTAGATCCGTACATACCGTCATTTAGCCAAAATTTCGTACCGATTAGGAAGTTCGCCTAGTCACAGAGTAGAACAGGGTTCCGGACGCGACATCATCCGGACGTGCCAAGTTGCCCCGCGGGATCAGCGTGATGGAGCGATAGTTCTTCAAGGAAAATGAACAGACCCGCGTAATGGCGGTCAATGCTTCCGTCGCCTACCGCACGTACGAGGCGACGACATTGCCTGCTGGATCGTCCGCAAGATCGCAGTAGAGGGTGAGGGCCCCACGGCTATCGCGAAGGCCCTTAGCGTAAGGCGGATTGTGCTCTGGAAACTTCGTCCCGATTGGAGAAGCCGTGCTGAGAAACTGGCTGACCTACCTTCCGCTGCTGTACGTCATGTCGGCGGGATTGGTCTTCGCGATGCGAAGCTGGGGCTGGCTCATGATCGCGGCGATCTCAACCCTGGCTGCCTCGGCATTTCTCGTGTCAGCATCCGAACGAGTGGAGTCTGATGTCGGGTGGCTCGGCATCACCGCAGCCATATTCATCGCGGCGGGGGTCGTGATCGGCGTCGCTGCAAGAAGCCTTCACCTGCTGATGCCGAAAAAAGCAGGATCTGCAATGTTCACGATGATCTCCGTGCTGCTGATCGTGTCGCCGCTACTCGGAATTTTGCTGAACTCGTAGTGTCGGAGATCGCGCTATCACATAGGCCGTGCAGAGCGAGTAGGGAAGCGAAGCCAAGACAAGATACAGTAGCCCCACGACCAATCCAATGCTGAAAGGTAGAAGCAATAGCGTTAGCAGCATCGTAATCGCGGAGGACGGGAATACGACTAGACTGGCGATACTTGTAAACCGCAAGCGGGTTTCCAGCATCCATCCAACTGCAGAATATGTAAGCAGCGAGACGAGCAGCACGGGTATCACGGACAGCAGCAGCATATGCGTGTAGAGCGAAATAGCGACAAGAACCGCTTGGAAGATGCCTTCCAAACCGTCCCCGACTGCGAAAACACAAGCAGCGCAGAGCTGTTAACCGCACTGCCGACGATCCAGGCTATTACTGTCGCCTTAAAAGCCAGGCGCCGGCGCGAAGACTTCGGGAACTTTCGCATCCCCACATGAGTGTAGACGGCAGTTAAGAACGGGTGAGCAAGACACTCATCACCTCGGCTTCGGCAATCCCCGCGACGCATCCATCAAGCAGCCTGACGGCAGCGGATTCCATATGATCGCAAATCCGCGTCGATAGCAGTCGTATGCAGCAGGTCCGGCAAGCAGCGCCCAGCCGCCTATGATGACGACGGCCAGCATAACGGCGAGGTTCCGAAATGCCACGAAAGCGCGCTGGCCGGGCTGCGGTTTCATATTCGCCATTTAGCGATTATACCTCTTACGTCTCTTGATAAACCGCATGAAGAACCACCTGCATGGTACCGGTAATAGTGGACCACATGGACGAATGCCGGTTAGCGGAGAGAGGCAGTCGGTGCCGGGCGGAAGGTTGCATTGATCAGTGCCGAGATACCAAATTCCACTTACTATTCATTCCATCCTCGGTAAAGGCTGCGCTATGAAACTCGGAGCCGTTCAGTGTCATTCAATCCAGATATAAAAAATATCTTGCAAAAAAATCCAGGAATGAGTGTAGCCGATGCCCAGCTAAAAGCAGTATGCCGCCGTCTGCCGATGTATTTTCTAGCTTTGATTTTGTTTCTTGTGTCTGTGGCTTTTGAATTTAGTCGGCGTTGACCGTTGCAGCCCTCAAACTGGCAGGCTAGCCTCCTGACATGATGACACCAGCCGAATGCTCGGCCGCCCGTTCTCTCCTTCAATGGTCGCAGCTGACGCTCGCCGACGCATCGGGTGCCGATGTTTCGGCTATCAGGAACTACGAGGACGGCAAGCTCGCACCTAATGAGGCGAACGTGGAGGCTCTTCGAAGAGCCGTCGAAACCGCCGGCGTTCAGTTCATCACGGAGATCGGCGGCGGAACGGGCGTCCGGCTCCGCTAGCCGGCGATCTGGTCTGGCTAGGAGCAAACCGCGGTTTAATCATTCTTCCGGCTCAATGCCGGGATGGCCAAGTTACCTTGCAGGCCTCGCCCTCAGCAGCTCCGCACCAAAGTCGAGGCACCGATCCGCGGCCCCGCGCCTCCGGTGCGCGATGCGCGGCAGCCGCAACTCCCGTTCGATCCGATGCCGGCCCGCATAGAGCCCTGCCTTGCCCTTCTTGCGTCGAGGCCTCCAACCGGCTCGGATTGGTCCTTTGAAGTAAATTGAGACGGCTACCGTCTGGCCGTTCACATCGAGCCGGGAGGCGTCCGGATCCTGACCCGTGGCGGCCACGACTGGACGCATCGTTTTCCCGGCATTGCGGCGGCGGCGAAGGCTCTGGACGTTTCCACGCTGATCCTGGACGGGGAGGCGGTTGTTTTCGACGAGCAGGGCCGATCGGACTTCGGCGCCCTTCAGCAGTCGTTGGGCGGCCGCGGCGGAAAGAAGATGTCCGGCGACGCGATCCTCTACGCCTTCAATCTCCTCTACATCGACGGCATGAACATTACTCGCATGGCGCAGGCCGAACGCCGGCATCTCCTCGAGGATCTTCTAGCCGGGCAGTCGGGCGCAGTTCGCTTGTCGGAGGAGATCGATGCGGATGGAGCGGCGCTGCTAAAGACGGCATGCCAGCACGGGCTCGAGGGCATCATCGTCAAGCATCGGGATCGGCCCTACCGGCCCGGCCGGCTCGGCGACTGGCTGAAGATCAAGTGAATCCAAAGCGAGAGCTTCGTCGTCATCGGCTATAAGCCGTCGACTGCAATGCGCGGCGCGATCGCCAGCCTTCTGCTGGCGGCCAGGCGAGGGAACGAGCTCGTATTCGTTGGCCAAGTCGGAACGGGCTTCAAGGACCAGGTGGCGCGAGATCTGAAGGTGCAACTCGATAATATGAGGATGACAACGCCCGCGGCGTCGGTGACGGGCAAGAAGCTGGTGTTCGCCCGGCCCGCGCTCGTTGCCGAGGTTGAGTTTCGTGACTGGACGAATGACGGGAAGCTGCGGCACGCCTCCTTCAAAGGAATTCGGGAAGCAGCCGATGCAGACGCTATGTTTGAGCGTCCCGAAAAGACCTAGGTCGATCGCTCGCTGCTGCGCTTGTCCGGTTTAACGCTATCAATAGCTCGCCTAATGGCATGCTTGCGCGATCGCTTCTCCAGAGCCGGCCGAAGATTTCCCTTCAAGATTTCTTCAGCGATCGCGGCCTTTTCCTCCCCATTTAGGTCACGGCCGCGCATCTGCGTTGCCTCGGCCTCCCAGGTTTCGATCATCTCTTCAGCCATCGTTTCCTCCTTCGTATCGGGCGCTATTACTTGATCTTTTCGGCAGCTGCATTGAGCTTCGCACGATCGTTGCCAACATTCTTTATCAGATTCTGAGCGTCGTCTTTTGGTATGCCGTGCTTTTTGGCGAAGTAGCTCACTTCATAACCCTCGCCACCGGCAACCTTGCTGCGATCAGCGGCGCCGGGTTTGATTTTGTCGTCTGCCATTGCAGTCACTCCATCCGCGGTTTTAGGCGGATTTACTTGGTCCGCAAAACCAACGGCGTTTGAGCTGCGAAGGTTCACATGCCTGTAATCAGCCGCGCCCTGGCGCCCACTGCGCCAAGCTCTCGCGCTCCCGGCCTTCGAGCGGCACGTAGCGGATTCAGTCGCTGCGCGTGCCGCAGTGTCGACAGCGCCAAACACGATCCTCGATGTCGTCGCCCGGCTTAAGCACGCCTTGGAAGTCCAATGCTCGGTAGGTGATCGACTTGCCGCAAGGCCCGCACTTTACGACAATGCCGAGGCCCTTCCGCAAGCCATCCGCGAAACTTTTGATCCCTTAAACCATCCAACTGCCCTCGCAACGCCAGATGAACAACATAGGAACTTCGTCTTCACGTCCAGCTGTCATGGTGCGATTATGGATCGCAGAATCAGGAGGCGTACCATGGCCCGACCAGCCCCGTACACAGCCGAAATCGATCCGCTGCATCTTGAGGCGGACGAAGCCATCGCTATGGCCGGCGGTATGCGCCAAGCTATCAAGGGACTTATCCTGCGACAGCGCGGGCTAGGCGCCGAGCGGCAAGCTAGCACGTCGGCCGGCTAGCCGACGGAGCGTCGCCATTGATGACGACCATGGTCTCTTGCCCGCTCCAAGAGCTGATGGCGGTAAGGCTCAATTCTGCTCGGTGTTCTGAACAGCCCCTTGGGTTGGTTTTGCGCTGATCTGGCGGAAGACGTGCCACCCAACGGCGGGTAGAGCCCTTACCGTTCCTGTGATCCCACACTTGACCTTTGCTGCAGCTAGTATCGCGCGGCGGTCTTGGCAGGGTGTGCAGGGCATGGTTGTGTGCGCTAACTAAAATTGAGGAGTGGCCGGATGTGGATTCAGCTGACTAGAGGTGGAGAACCAATCACTGTGAACCTGGATCATGTGATTTCTATAAAATCGGGTCATGGCGGCAGGGCTGTATTCACTGTTACCGGGGAAATGTACGGACTGAAATTTTTCGATGTCGAAGAGAAATATGAGGCGGTATATGCGCGGATTGCACAAAGCTCTTTGGCAATCTGACGTACGTCATCCCACTGCCTGTTTATTATCACCAAGCTCGGCTTGCGAGGCGCGATTAGCTGCGTCCTGGTCGTGATAGTGGATGGCAATCGGTGTCGCGCTGCTTGGCCGCCTGCCTGCGAGCGAGGAAGCAGATGAATGTATCGCTGCCTCGCTCGTGATTGCAGGGCTGGCAGGAGAGCACGAGGTTGTCAGCATGGTATGGCCCGCCCTCTCGCCGTGAGGTCACGTGGTCGGTGCTGTAGTAGTTCGGGGATCGGTGGTCGCCGGGCCGGCAGTGGCACCAGACGCAGATTGGCGGGTCGCGGTCGAATACCGCCTTCCTGATTTCGTCGCGCTCGCTCCAGGTGAGGAAGTCGCTTTTGGCGGTCAGTCCGCCCTCTTGGTTCTTCGGGCACTTCCCAATTACCGCCCGAGCTTCCTATCCCACCGCTTTGCCTTCCTGTTCCCGTGCTCGTAGCCCTAGGGCATGCCGATCGTCGGTATGGCTGGCGTCAGTGCCGGCGGCTGGCTGCAGGGTATGCGGAGAGGCAGGCCAAAAGAGCGATGGTGATCATGCTGGCTACCTCCGATGTCCATCACCGGCTTGTTAAAAGCGCGTTAACTATACGGCCACACTAGGCAAACTTTTAAGGGCTCAGTGCGTTGTTCGCGCGAAACAGGCCCGAATTGGAAACAAGTGTCAGTCATTATCGAACGAATTAACGTCGCCTTTGGCGGGAGACCCGCGGTCTCGGAGACGGACGTTGGGATCATCGAGGCGATGATCGAGATTGGAGCAGACAATCCGGAAATCGCTGAGAAGTTCGGCTACTCGCCTGATGCGATCGAAACTGTCCGTGCTGATCAGCGGTCCTCACCGTACCGAGTTTTGTCGTCGTGAATCTTACTCGTCTCAGCAGAAGTCCTAAAAGCCGACTTAAACTCTTAGCCGGGAACCAAAATCGCAAACCGAACCGTCTCGGATCTCGTTCTGTGCTTCAAGAGGAGAAGCAGAAGATGAGCTACGACCGCTACAGTCTGACCGAGAGCGAAGACGGGATGACGTGGGCAGCCACCGACATCTTCACCGGCATGCCTGCGGTCTTCGGCGGCATGACCATGGACGGGATGGAAGTTGAGGAAGCGGCCACAGTCGTCGATCTGATGAATGCCGCGGATTGGCAAAAGCGTGTCCTCTATGCCGTTCAGAACGACCGGAGGAGCATCCCGCGCTCTGCTGCCCGGAGATAAAGAAGGGCCCGAGCGATCATTCGCCGGGGCCTTTGTTTGCACTTTCTGCAAAGGACTCAGAGCGCACCGTCATCGGACCCGGAGGGTAGCGGCCCACGCGGGATTTCCGCCGCTGATTATCCGACTTGCCTGAGGCGTTTCGCAGGATACCTCTGGGCTCTGCTGCGAGCAGCCGCTCTGATCTGGATTCACCCGGGCCTTTCATCGACATGGCTCCTGGAACCATTTAGCGACCACCCTTGCAGGCGGTACCGATCCGCTGTGGCTTAGGCCGCCTTGCGGCAGGCGCCCGGCCGAACCTTGCGCTCTTTGCCGCCGTCGTCCTTGGTCACCAGGAACATGCCGTCGCGGCCGGTCACCTTGGCCGTGGTGTCGGACGTGCTCTTCGGGCCAGCGCGAAAGCTGACGACGTCGCCGGTCTTGAACTCGTTCTGTGTCATGGGGCTGACCCTTTCGCTGGTCGCTATTAACGAAAAAGAGCCGGCGCAAAGGCCGACCCTGGGTAACGCAGAGACCCTAGTGCATCGAGCCTAAAATTAAAAAGGGCGCGGCTTGTTTTCACAAATACCGCACCCTGCATTTCGATAGGTCGCACGCGCGCGCCCGCGACATTTTCAGGCCAACGAATTTCGGCGGCCTCGACTCTACCTCTTCCCCCAAATCTGCGGGGTGACTAAAAAGATAGGAAATGGCCAAACCAATCAACGGCACGCCCGCATTCGGAATGTCGCGGTTTCACGCGGCGCACCACATTGGCATCGGCGTATCGCTATTCGATGGTCTGGTGGCACAGGGGAAAGCGTCGCCGCCACGGAAGATCGGAACACGCCTGATCTGGATTAGGCATGAAGTCGAGGAGGCGATCGAGAGCCTTCCGTATGCCAACGAGTGGCACCAGCCTGGAGAGAACGCATTGGAAGCCGCAATAGCAGAGGGGAACCGTCAAAATTCCAAAGCGTAATGACGCCAAACGGACATTTCACATTGTCATCTTGGATTCCGAAAAGGTCCCTTGTCGGAAGCAATGATCCTGCGGCGGGCCTACATCATAGAGCGAGCCGCGGCCTCGATGTCTCTCTGTACCCTGATCGGCGAGCATGCCGGCGATATGGTTGTGGGCGAGCTCTAAGACGGCTTCAGCTACCTCTGCTTCATTCCAACCGGCGGTCACGGCAGCGGCAATCAAGGCCTGGAATGTCAGTTGGATCGCAACTTCGCAATCAATGCCGCGCCCGGGGGGATCAGGTGGCTGCTTCGGTGAGTTGATATCCGATGGAATATTCGTCCAGCAAATTTTACCGCAGTCCGGTCCTCAGCAGGGCTCTTCCTGCCGGGGATAGCTTGAACCATAGCGTCAGCCTCCAGCCTGCCTGAGACTCCACCAGGCCAAGCTTCTCCAGTTGATCGACGAACAGAAGCTCGCTGCCCTGAAAATCTTCCATTTCCTTTCCGACCGAGTCCTCCGCCGGCCCATCGTCGAGCAGCATCAGAGCGTGAATCTGGGCGGGGGTCAGATCGAATAGGGCACGGGTGATCGTCACCTCCTGGCTACAAAGCCATCAGAGTACGAGACAACATCTGAGACAATCAGAGCAAGCGATTGGAGTTTATTTCATCAACTTTAGGCGAGAGGCAGCTCTTGCTTTGTCGATAAAGGCACAACAGCCAAATCATGTTTTTCGATCTCGACGGACAACGTATCCGCAAGGAGCTGCCAAGCCAGAGCAGCGCTAAGGTGCTTCTTCTTGACGCTGATGAGGGAGGTAGAGTCTGCAAGCGCAATCGCCTCCAGACGGCGTATTTCCATGAACTCGGGCGAAACTCGGAACGGCGACATGGTAACGTCTCCAGCCAGACAAAACCGCTGGCACGGGACGGTAGCACGTCCGATGGGTTCGCCGTCACGATGCATTTCGTGTCGTAAGGATTGGTAGGTGCGTGAGGAAGCAGAGTCTCAGGAAGATGCCATGATGAAGGCCTTAGCGCTGCAGGCCTAAGCTCTACAGAGTAGGGGCCGTACCATCTACCATGATCATGTGATCGCTTACCCAGCCCTTGCCCTGCGCCGTCTGGACCAGCCAGCGGCGGCCCTTCTTCTCGAACACCTTGGCGGGGGTGAAGGCGGGGAGCGTGGTGCGTCCCCTTGCCATGGAAGCGAAAGCCTGGCGCCTGGGACCTTGCCCACTTCGACAGGCCACCGGATCCGGTGGCCCACGCCGTTGCCGTAGCCCGTGCCGCGGATCCCAAGCAGCCTTTGCGCCTTTGTCCGGTAAACGAACCATCGATCTATCCGATGCTGGCTGGAATGCCTTGGGAGGAAGCGGCCGACATGGCGATCGCCATGGCGCGGGTGGCTCGCGATCATCATGGGGACGTGCGGCTGCTTGCGTTCGACCCGATTAATGGGATCGCCGAGCGCCAGTTCGCAGTGGTCGACAGGCTGGTGGCCGCCGGCGTCGTCGACACCGTCGGCATCAACTCTTACTCGCACACTGCACGGGCACAGCTCGGCCGAGCAATCCTGAAGAGCTGGCGGCGGTACAAGCTTCCTGTCCTCGTTGCTGAGACAAGTTGGCACGATGGGCACCGCGGGCAGCGGCGGCTCTTTCCTGGGTTCGACAAGCGGCGTTGGCTGGAGCACGTGCTGAAGGAGGTTGAATGGGCGCAGGAGAGGGAGACTTGGGTCGAGGGTATCTGCTGGTACCCAATCGTCGACTGACCGCCTTGGCCGCACTCTGGATCTGCGGCGCGATGGCGCCACGGGCTCATCCGCGAGGATCTTGGTCTTGATCCTATCCTCTCGGACGCATTCCGCTCCCGGATGGATGTGCAGAACTGTGCGCCGAAGGGCCAGCTCAGCCTTGCACTCTAACTGTGTGTCGAGTCCAAGCGGCCGTAACAAAACCGGTTGGGAAGGAAACGGCGATTGGCAGAGCGGACCGTCCTTTAATGCCGGTCTAGGGTCAAAGACCATCTTGCAAAGGGAGAAACGAAATCAGAGGATCAGCGGGGTCGGCGACGCTAGCTTCCCTTCTGTCAGCCCGAAGCCGGACATTCGCATTAGTGAGCTCAGAGGCATAGGCCTCGAGAACAAGTAACCTTGCAGATCTGTGCAACCGAGGGCGACGAGGAAATCCCTCTGCGCCTCAGTCTCGACACCTTCGGCAGTCGTTGACAGTCCGAGCGTTCGCCCAAGGCTGATGAGCGCGGATACAATTGCTGCTCCGTCTGCTCGTGTGTCGAGTAAGGAGACAAACGAACGGTCGATCTTTATTCGGTCGATCCCAAACTGCATCAAATGGCTTAGAGAAGAATACCCAGTGCCGAAGTCGTCGAGGGAGATCTGAATTCCTATTTCTCGCAGGCGCTCCAAGGTGGCGGCGACATCGGAGCTATCGGCAATCAGCGCAGATTCTGTCACCTCGAGCTCCAGCCGCGAGGGCAGCAAGTCCTCTTCAAGCAGCACCTTTCCGACTTCTTCAACGAAACCCGGAACTCGCAACTGCAGAGGTGAGACGTTCACCGCGACGAAGGTAGCGGCTGACCAGTTCGTTGCGGCGCGACATGCCTCGCGCAGGACCCACAATCCGAGCGCTTCGATCATCCCACCTTCTTCCGCTAGCGGAATGAAGCTAGCTGGGGCGAGCAGGCCGTGTTTCGGATGATTCCATCGGATCAGCGCTTCCGCGCCAGTGGCATTGTGACCCTTGGCAGCACTATGGATGGTCTGAAAATACAGCTCGAGGGTTCCAGATTTCTGGCGTTCGGCTCGGTAAGGAATGCCCTCCGGTATCGTGCGCTGATCACCGCTTGCTTGTATGCCCAGCAAGGAACGGAGATCGTTCTTCAAGATCTCACGGACATTGCGGCCATCCTCCATAGCCGGCCGGAACTGTACCGATTTCCCGCGGCCCTGATTCTTGGCTTCGTATAGAGCGACGTCGGCGTGCCGCAGGATTTCGCTAGCGCTCCCGGCGGATGGAGGGACCGTGGTCATGCCGATGGAGCCGCCAACATGCGCCACCACTTCGCCGGATCGGAGGTGAAACGGACGTTTCAGTTCGGTAACCAGCGAGCCCGAGACGGCATCGAGCAGGGCATCGCCGCTCCCGATGTCGCGTAGAAGAAGGGCAAACTCGTCTCCGCCAAGCCGCGCCAGCGTATCGCACGGACGAATTATCTTCCGCATCCGCTCCGCAGCTGTCCGGATGAGCTCGTCACCTGTAGCATGACCGAAGGTGTCGTTTACCGCCTTGAAGCGGTCGAGATCGATGAGCGCGATGGCCCAACGCGGACCGGAGCCCGACATGTTGGCAAGGCATTCTTCGAGGCGAGCTGAGAAGAAGCTTCGGTTGGGCAATCCGGTCAGAACATCATGGCTTGCGAGGTGCTGAGCTGTAGCTTCGCTCAACTTGAGTTCGATGAGACTTGCCCTGAGCCGTACGAGCAGAAGGAGGAACAGCACGACAATAACGAGCGCGGCGCCCGACAGAGCGGGCAGTAGACGGCCGATCACCCTGGAACCTGGCAAATCGGGGGTCCAGACGATAAATCCGATGGGTTCACCGGTGGCACCGGCGTCAATTTGAACGGCGACTTCGTTCTCCTCAGGATCAGCCGAACGCGCGAACCGAGCTCCGTTGAGACCCTGTTCTCGGCTCAGATCATCGAGCACGTCCCCATCGAGAAAGCGGATCGCGATCAAGAAGCGCTTCTCCTCCGGCTGGATGCTCTCCTCATTGACCCCAGAACCGGTTCGACGGGATATTGGAGCGATACCAACAATCGTAGGACGACCCTCGAGACGCATGAGCTCGGCGAAGGCGCCCCGCTGACGGTCGTCAACCGATGTGCGACCCTGAGCCAGATCGGAACCTGCCTGTCCGATTTTCTTCTGATCCTGAAGGAGCGGAGCAAGGAGAGGCTTCATCCAGAGATAGCGCTTTGTCGTATCCGGATCGGAGCGCATTGCCAGCTGTCCGTTGCCATCGACGACGAATGCCCTGTCGTAGCCGAACACCGCAACGACGATGCTGCTGATCGACTCCGCCGCGTCTAGCCCGACAGGATCCGAGTTGATCTCCAAGCCCACTGTATCTGAGCTGGTGCGGTGAGATAGATTTGATGACAGGAGGGACATGTATCCCGAGCCGACCTGTTCGATCGCTTCAGAAACCTGCGCGACCTGTTCGCTCAGGCGACGCGTCACGAGTCCGCGTTGGCGTTCGAGTGCGGCAGCGTCGCTTTCGGCGCCTGCCCAGACCCCTGCCAAGATCACCAGACCCAATGTAGCGACGCCTATCCCGGCGATGAGCGAAAGAATGACGCCAGAGGATATGCACGCCCGATACATTCTCGGCAGAGCGTCAGGGAGATGAATTCGCACGGGTGGCCTCTCGCAATAGGCCTACAGTCTCCCTAAAATGTTTACTTAGCCTTACATAATAAACGTTATTTTCCATTTCAGAGCTCATGCGAAAGTTCCGCAAGGTCGATCATCCTATCGCTGACCACCACGTCAGTAATCGAATCCGCCATCGGACTGTCACCGGATCATTGAGCGTCGATTGGAAAGGTCAACATGCGCATCGCCCTCTCAGGAACTCTCCCGCTCAGTACAGTCTTCGCGATCGTGGCCGGGATGACGATCGTGGGTCTATCAGCGACAGCGTCGGCGCAGGACGGCGGAGCTACTAAAATAGCAGTGGAAGGCACTTTCCCACCATTCAACTATCTGGATGCCGATAACAGGCTGCAGGGTTTCGATGTGGAGATTGCCCGGGCGCTTTGCGGCGCTGCGCAGCTCACCTGCGAGTTCGTGACGGAAAAGTGGGAGGATATGATCCCAAACCTGAACGCAGACAAATATGATGCAATTGTATCTTCAATGTCGAAGAGCGAGGAAAGGCAGAAGCTCGTCGCGTTCACGGACAGTTACTACACCAGCCCTTCGGTCTTTATCGTTCGAAAGAATGTAGATTTGCCCGATTTTGGTTCCAGCTCGCTCGGAGGCCTTACCATGGGTGTGACACTTGGCACTGTGCAGGCAGCGTATGTCGCGCAATTCTTTCCCGACGCGAAAGCGACGGTATTCCCCTCTTCGCCCGATCTTTACAAGGGCCTAGCCGACGGGAGCGTTGATGTCGCCTTCGAAGATAAGCTCGCCATCTACGACTGGCTAACGAACACCAAGGCCGGCAGCTGCTGTGAGTTCAAGGGAGCGGATATAAGCGATTCAAAGTTTTTCGGTGACGGAGCTGGTATTGCGATCCGTAAATCCGACGACGAGCTGCGGGTAAAGCTGAATACTGCCTTGGCACGGATCACAGCCGACGGGAGCTACGATGCCATTAACGCGAAGTATTTTCCGTTCAGCATCAGATGACGGCGGCGGGTCTGCCGCTCTCCCTTGCGATGCTGATCATCGACCCGCTGCACCATCTAAGAATGCAGCTTCCTACGCTAGCGCAACGACGGCGTAGCCGGGGCCTATGTTATCGAACATCCGCGTCGACAAAGCCAACGACGCCGCAGGCGCTACTTTGGCGTGGGGGCAGGGGGCCTTAAGGCGGCCATGGGTGGCAAGCAGTCCGTCAGCTCAGAGGCCACCTAAAAATGAAAAAGGTGCCGTTTTTGATTGT
>NZ_JBUZWE020000023.1:0-24187 GCF_055730135.2 Mesocryomonas lacus
CGCCATTTTGGCACTCCATTGTCTTTAGTCGGACTGCGAACAGTCCAGTTCAAGGATCGCTTCGCGGTGGCGCGTTAAGCGAATTTCTTCTGGATTTCTTCTGCGACCTGGTTCGGAACCTGCTCGTAGTGATCGAAGGACATGGTGTACTGCGCCCTGCCCTGGGACATCGACCGCAGCGTGTTCACGTAGCCGAACATGTTGGCCAGCGGAACCATCGCGTTGATCACCGTGGCAATGCCGCGGGTCTCGGTACCCTGGATCTGACCGCGACGCGAGTTCAGATCGCCGATGACGTCACCGACGTAATCCTCGGGGGTCACGACCTCGACCTTCATCACCGGCTCGAGCAGCTTTGCAGCTGCCTTGGCGATGGCTTCACGGAAGCCGGCGCGCGAGGCGATTTCGAAGGCGAGAACCGAGGAGTCGACGTCGTGGTAAGCGCCATCGAGGAGCTCGGCCTTGATGTCGACCATCGGGAAGCCGGCCAGCGGGCCCGAGGTCATCACCGAAGCGATGCCCTTCTGGACGCCCGGCACGTATTCCTTCGGAACCGAACCACCGACAACCTTCGACTCGAACACGAAACCCGTGCCCGGCTCGCCCGGCTCGATGTGGATCTTGATGCGGGCGAACTGGCCCGTACCACCGGTCTGCTTCTTATGGGTGTAGTCGACGTCCGCACCCTTGGTGATCGTCTCGCGGTAGGCCACCTGCGGCGCACCGATGTTCGCCTCGACCTTGTACTCGCGGCGCATGCGGTCGACGAGAATGTCGAGGTGCAGTTCGCCCATGCCGGCGATGATCGTCTGGCCGGACTCTTCGTCGGTCTTGACGCGGAACGAAGGATCCTCGGCAGCGAGACGGTTGAGCGCGAGGCCCATCTTCTCCTGGTCGCCCTTGGTCTTCGGCTCGATGGCGATCTCGATGACCGGCTCGGGGAATTCCATGCGCTCGAGGATGACCGGCTTCAGCGGATCGCAGAGCGTGTCGCCCGTGGTGACGTCCTTGAGGCCGGCGAGAGCGACGATGTCGCCCGCGAATGCCTCTTCGATGTCTTCACGCGAGTTGGAGTGCATCTGCAGCATGCGGCCGAGACGCTCCTTCTTGTCCTTGACCGTGTTCTGCAGCGCAGTTCCCTTGGAAACCTTGCCCGAATAGATCCGGCAGAAGGTGAGCGAACCGACGAACGGGTCGTTCATGATCTTGAAGGCCAGCATCGACAGCGGCTCGTCGTCAGAAGCGCGACGCTCGATCTCGTTGTCGTTCTTCGGGTCGATGCCCTTGATCGCGGGCACGTCCAGCGGCGACGGCAGGAACTCCACGACGCCGTCAAGCAACGGCTGCACGCCCTTGTTCTTGAAGGCCGAGCCGCAGAAGATCGGCGTGAACCAGACGTCGCAGGTGCCCTTGCGGATCAGCGCACGCAGCTGCGTGTTGTCGGGCATGACGCCTTCGAGGTAGGCTTCCATCGCGGCCTCGTCGACTTCGACGGCGGTCTCGATCATCAGCTCGCGGTATTCCTTCGCCTTCTCGACCATATCGGCCGGGATCTCGACGACATCCCACTTGGCGCCGAGCGACTCGTCGCGCCAGATGAGAGCGTTCATCTCGATCAGGTCAATGACGCCCTTGAAGTCGTTCTCGGCACCGACCGGCAGCTGAACGACGATCGGACGTGCGCCGAGGCGGGTCTTGACCATGTCGACGCAGCGGTAGAAATCCGCGCCGGTCTTGTCCATCTTGTTGACGAACATCATCCGCGGCACGTGATACTTGTCGGCCTGGCGCCAGACCGTCTCGGTCTGCGGCTCTACGCCGGCATTGGCGTCGAGCAGCGCGATGGCGCCATCGAGGACGCGCAGCGAGCGCTCGACTTCAATGGTGAAGTCGACGTGGCCGGGCGTGTCGATGATGTTGAACCGGCGCATCTTGCCGTCGCGACCTTCCCAGTAGGTGGTCGTCGCGGCGGAGGTGATGGTGATGCCCCGCTCCTGCTCCTGCTCCATCCAGTCCATCGTCGCGGCGCCGTCGTGCACTTCGCCGATCTTGTGGGACTTGCCGGTGTAGAAGAGAATCCGCTCGGTGGTCGTGGTCTTGCCGGCGTCGATGTGCGCCATGATACCGAAGTTGCGGTAGTCCTCGATCTTGTATTCGCGGGCCATGGGGCTTCGCCTTTCGAATGTCTTCGGGGTTACCAGCGATAGTGCGAGAAGGCGCGGTTCGCTTCCGCCATGCGGTGCGTGTCTTCGCGCTTCTTCACCGCGGTACCACGGTTGTTGGCGGCATCCATCAGTTCGCCCGAGAGGCGATCGACCATGGTGGTCTCGTTCCGCTTGCGAGCGGCAGAGATCAGCCAGCGGATGGCCAAAGCCTGACGGCGCTCCGGACGAACGTCGACCGGGACCTGGTAGGTGGCACCACCGACGCGGCGCGAACGAACCTCGACATGCGGCGCGATGTTCTCGAGCGCTGCATGGAAGACCGACACGGCCTCCTGACGGCTCTTCTCGGTCACGACATCAAACGCGCCATAGACGATCCGCTCGGCGATCGACTTCTTCCCGTCGTACATGACGGCATTCATGAACTTGGTGACAACGAGATCGCCGAACTTCGGGTCCGGATTGATTTCGCGCTTTTCTGCACTGTGACGACGGGACATCTACTGGTCTCTCAATCTCTGGCGGCCGGCTAACTGACCTGAACCGTTGAGCTATTACTTAGGACGCTTGGCACCGTACTTCGAACGACGCTGCTTGCGGTCCTTGACGCCCTGCGTGTCGAGCACGCCGCGGATGATGTGGTACCGCACGCCGGGAAGATCCTTCACGCGACCGCCGCGGATCATTACCACGGAGTGCTCCTGAAGGTTATGCCCTTCGCCCGGGATGTAGCCGATGACCTCGAAGCCATTGACCAGACGGACCTTGGCGACCTTACGAAGCGCCGAGTTCGGCTTCTTCGGGGTCGTGGTGTAGACGCGAGTGCAAACGCCGCGCTTCTGCGGGTTGGCCTCGAGGGCAGGAACCGTGTTGCGGTCGACGGGGCGAACGCGCGGGTTCCGGATCAGCTGGTTGATGGTCGGCATTCCAACCTTACCTCTTCTTTCAAATACCGGTTCGTAACGATATGCCTTGCCGGCACGAAGGGCAGAACCCAACATGCACGAAACCGGGCAATGAGTTCGCTAATGCGAACTGCCCGGAACGATGCAGAGGACCCGGTAGGGGGTCATGCGGCCAGCGATTTGACGTCTCGTTGAACGAAGCCTTGTTTGAAGCGCTTTTCCCGGACGCGGCGTCCTGGGGAAGATTCGGCTTCACATCGGCTCTGTTGGCCGGTGTTTAACGATTCTACCGGGGCTCGTCAAGTCCGATCGGACCTGGGATTAACGCGGTGTCTGGATGATGAAGGAGTCGGAAGCCCCGCCGCTCGGCTTTGTTAAAACAACCGCTGCCAGCTCTCCGCGCGCGCTGGAAGACGTTGTGCCGGCGAAACCCTGCGAAGCCCGCCTTCAGCGCGAAAGCCACCCTGCCCTACTCCAGTGGCCGAAGACGACGGCCCCGTCAGAAACGAAAAAAGGCCGCCCGGTTTCCCGCGCGGCCTCTCTCAATTCAGGAACGTCGCCGGTTACTCGGCGGCGTCGGTTAGGCTGGTCAGCATCCGATCGGCTTTGGCCGCGCTGGCGCCGGACGCCTTGCGGCGGTCCTCGATGATCAGGTCGTCGCGCGACGTCGCGATCCGGCGAACCTGGGTCATCATGCCACCGGTGCCCGCCGGGATGAGGCGGCCGACGATGACGTTCTCCTTCAGACCCTGCAGCGTATCGGTCTTGCCGGCAACCGCCGCCTCGGTGAGGACGCGGGTGGTTTCCTGGAACGATGCCGCCGAGATGAAGGACGGCGTCTGCAGCGAGGCCTTGGTGATGCCGAGCAGGACTGGATTGCCAGACGCGGGCCGCTTGCCCTCGCCTTCCAGCTGCTCGTTGAGCTCGGCGAGCTCGATCCGGTCAACGTTGTCGCCCGGGATGTAGCCGCTGTCGCCGGACTCGATGATCTCGACCTTCTGCAGCATCTGGCGAACGATCACCTCGATGTGCTTGTCGTTGATCAACACGCCCTGCAACCGGTAGACCTCCTGGATTTCGTTGACGAGGTAGCTCGCGAGAGCCTCCACGCCGCGGATCGCCAGAATGTCGTGCGGCGCAGGGTTGCCGTCGAGGATGTAGTCGCCCTTCTCGATGACGTCGCCTTCCTGGAGGTGGAAAGGCTTGCCCTTCGGGATCAGGTACTCGACCGCCTCGACGCCGTCCTCGTGCGGCTCGATGATGATCCGGCGCTTGTTCTTGTAGTCGCGGCCGAACTTCACCGTGCCGTCGATCTCCGCGATGACCGCGTTGTCCTTCGGACGACGGGCTTCGAAGAGTTCGGCGACGCGCGGCAGACCACCGGTGATGTCCTTGGTCTTGGCGCTTTCCATCGGAATACGCGACAGCACGTCACCGGCGCGAACCTTGGAGCCCGGCTCGACGGACAGAATGGCGTCCACCGAGAGGAAGTAACGGGCGTCCGTACCACGGGCGAGCTTGAGGATGGTGCCATCCTCATTGCGTACGATCATCGCCGGCTTGAGGTCCTGACCGCGCGGGCTGGCCCGCCAGTCGATGACCGCACGCTTGGTGATGCCGGTCGCCTCGTCCGCCTGCTCGGAGACTGAGACGCCTTCGACCAGATCCTCGAACTCGACGATACCGTCGGTCTCGGTGAGCACCGGACGGGTGTAGGGGTCCCACTCCGCGATGCGCTGGCCGCGGCGAACCTGGTCGCCGTCGTCGACGAAGACGCGGCTGCCGTAGGTGACGCGGTGCGAGGCACGTTCCTTGCCGGTCGGGTCGAGTATAAGGATCGCCATGTTGCGTCCCATCGCCACCAGACGGCCGTCCGAATTGCGGACGACGTTGCGGTTGCGGATCTGCACTGTGCCCTCATACGAGGCTTCCAGGAACGACTGATCGACCACCTGCGCCGTACCGCCCATGTGGAAGGTACGCATGGTGAGCTGGGTGCCCGGCTCGCCGATCGACTGCGCCGCGATGACGCCGACCGCCTCGCCCATGTTGACGGGCGTGCCGCGGGCGAGATCGCGCCCGTAGCAGATTGCGCAGATGCCGGTCCGGATCTCGCACGTCAGTGCCGAGCGGATCTTGACCGACTGGATCGACGCCTTCTCGATGATCTCGACGTCCGGCTCCTCGATCGTGACGCCACCCTTGACGATAACGTCGCCGGTCAGCGGGTGCACGATGTCCTCGAGCGCCGTACGGCCGAGGATCCGCTGGCCGATGGACGCGACCACCTGGCCGGCATCGACGATGGGCTGCATCGTCAAGCCGTTCACGGTGCCGCAATCGGTCTGCGTGATGATGCAATCCTGCGCCACGTCGACGAGACGCCGCGTCAGGTAGCCCGAGTTCGCCGTCTTCAACGCGGTGTCCGCGAGACCCTTACGGGCGCCGTGGGTCGAGTTGAAGTATTCGAGAACCGTCAGGCCCTCTTTGAAGTTCGAGATGATCGGCGTCTCGATGATCTCGCCCGAAGGCTTGGTCATCAGGCCGCGCATCGCGGCGAGCTGGCGCATCTGCGTCGGCGAGCCACGCGCACCGGAGTGCGACATCATGTAGATCGAGTTCATCGGCTTCTGACGGCCGTCATCGTTGAACTCGATGGCCTTGATGCGGACCATCATCTCTTCGGCGATCTTGTCCGTGCACTTGGCCCAGGCGTCGACGACCTTGTTGTACTTCTCGCCCTGGGTGATCAGGCCGTCATTGTACTGCTGCTCGAATTCCTTCGCCAGCGTCTGCGTCTCCTCGATCATCCGCGGCTTGGTCTCCGGGATGAGCATGTCGTCCTTGCCGAACGAGATGCCGGCCATGCAGGCGTGCTTGAAGCCCAGCTGCATGATGCGGTCGCAGAAGATCACCGTGTCCTTCTGACCGCAGTGACGGTAGACCTGATCGATCATCCGCGAGATGTTCTTCTTGGTCATCAGCTCGTTGCAGATGTCGAAGGGAACCATGTGGTTCTTCGGCAGCAGCTGGCCGATAAGCATACGGCCCGGAGTCGTCTCGTAGATCTTCGAGACCGGCTTGCCTTCCGCATCGACGGTCTTGAAGCGGCCACGGATCTTCGTCGCAAGCGTCACCGTCTTGGTGAAGATCGCCTGCTCGAGCTCGCCGATGTCGGAGAAGGCCATGCCTTGGCCCGGCTCGTTCTCGTTCATGATCGAGAGGTAGTAGAGGCCGAGCACCATGTCCTGCGACGGCACGATGATCGGCTGGCCGTTCGCGGGATGCAGGATGTTGTTGGTCGACATCATCAGGACGCGGGCTTCGAGCTGCGCCTCGATCGACAGCGGCACGTGCACCGCCATCTGGTCACCGTCGAAGTCAGCGTTGAAGGCCGTGCAGACCAGCGGATGCAGCTGGATCGCTTTGCCTTCGATCAGCACCGGCTCGAACGCCTGGATGCCCAAGCGATGCAGCGTCGGCGCGCGGTTGAGCAGCACCGGATGCTCGCGGATCACCTCGTCGAGGATATCCCAGACTTCCGGACGCTCCTTCTCGACGAGCTTCTTCGCCTGCTTCACCGTGGAGGAGAAGCCCTTGGCGTCAAGGCGCGCATAGATGAACGGCTTGAACAGCTCGAGCGCCATCTTCTTCGGCAAGCCGCACTGGTGCAGCTTCAGCTCGGGACCGGTCACGATGACCGAACGTCCGGAATAGTCGACGCGCTTGCCAAGGAGGTTCTGGCGGAAGCGGCCCTGCTTGCCCTTCAGCATGTCGGACAGCGACTTCAGCGGGCGCTTGTTGGCACCCGTGATGACGCGGCCGCGACGGCCGTTGTCGAACAGCGCGTCGACCGCCTCCTGAAGCATGCGCTTCTCGTTGCGGATGATGATGCCCGGCGCGCGAAGCTCGATCAGCCGCTTCAGGCGGTTGTTGCGGTTGATGACGCGGCGGTAGAGGTCGTTGAGATCGGACGTGGCAAAGCGGCCGCCGTCCAGCGGGACGAGCGGGCGAAGGTCCGGCGGGATCACCGGCACGATGCGCATGATCATCCATTCCGGCTTGTTGCCGGACTCGATGAAGTTCTCGACAATCTTCAGCCGCTTCATCAGCTTTTTGGTCTTGAGCTCCGAGGTCGTCTCGGCAAGCTCGGACCGCAAATTGCCGGCGATCGTCTCGAGGTCCATCGTGGCGAGCAGTTCCTGGATCGCCTCGGCGCCGATGAGCGCGGTGAAGCTATCCTCGCCGTACTCGTCGACGGCGATCATGTAGTCCTCTTCCGACAGGAGCTGGTGCTCCTTCAGCGCGGTAAGGCCTGGCTCGGTGACGATGTAGTTCTCGAAGTAGAGAACCCGCTCGATGTCCTTAAGGGTCATGTCGAGCAGCGTGCCGATGCGCGACGGCAGCGACTTCAGGAACCAGATGTGGGCGACCGGGGCGGCCAGCTCGATGTGGCCCATGCGCTCCCGCCGCACGCGCGAGAGGGTAACCTCAACGCCGCACTTCTCGCAGATGATACCCTTGTACTTCATGCGCTTGTACTTGCCGCACAGGCACTCATAGTCCTTGATCGGACCAAAGATGCGGGCGCAGAACAGGCCGTCGCGCTCCGGCTTGAACGTCCGGTAGTTGATGGTTTCCGGCTTCTTGATCTCGCCGAACGACCAGGACAGGATCTTCTCGGGGCTGGCCAGCGAGATGCGGATCGAGTCGAAGGTCTGCGCCTGCACCTGAGGATTGAAAAGGTTCATAACCTCTTGGTTCATGGGGCTTTCTCCTAATGGGGCGGCATGGCCCCGACTGCGCCGGGTGAACGGCAGCAACGAATTCCGGAACGTCGAGCTGACGCCTCAAGCAAGGCGCCAGCATGGCCGCGACATCGCGCGGCGGGTCGCAGCCTCTTCGGCTGCTGACGCGGCCTATTCGGCCGCGTCGGGAAGTTCGAGCGAAGGCAGCTCGACGGAGTTGGCCAAATCGACGTCGAGGCCGAGCGAGCGCATTTCCTTAACGAGAACGTTGAAGCTCTCGGGGATGCCCGACTCGAATGCATCGTCGCCTCGGACGATCGACTCGTACACCTTGGTGCGTCCGGCGACGTCGTCGGACTTCACCGTCAGCATTTCCTGCAGCGTGTATGCCGCGCCATAGGCCTCGAGCGCCCAGACCTCCATCTCGCCGAAGCGCTGTCCGCCGAACTGCGCCTTACCACCGAGCGGCTGCTGGGTGACCAGCGAGTACGGACCGATCGAACGGGCGTGGATCTTGTCGTCCACCAAATGGTGCAGCTTCAGCATGTAGATGTAGCCGACCGTCACCTGACGATCGAAGGGCTCGCCGGTACGACCATCGTACAGCGTGGACTGGCCAGAGCCCTTGAGCCCCGCCTTCTCCAGCATGTGCACGATGTCGGCTTCGACCGCGCCGTCGAAGACCGGCGTCGCGATCGAGACGCCACGCTTCATCTGCTTGGCGAGCGTCAGCACCGACGCGTCGTCGTAGTTCTTCACCTTCTCGTTGCGGTCGTTATCGCCGAGGAGTTCGGCGATCTCGTCGCGCAGCGGCTTCACGTCGAGCGACTGCTGGTAGACTTCCAGCATCTCCCCGATCTTCTTGCCCATGCCCGCGCAGGCCCAGCCAAGATGCGTCTCGAGGATCTGTCCGACGTTCATGCGCGAGGGCACGCCCAGCGGGTTCAGCACGATGTCAACATGCGTGCCGTCCTCGTTGAACGGCATGTCCTCGACCGCGAGGATGCGGGAGACCACACCCTTGTTGCCGTGGCGGCCGGCCATCTTGTCGCCCGGCTGGATCTTGCGCTTGACGGCGACGAAGACCTTGACCTGCTTCATGACGCCGGGCGGCAGTTCGTCGCCGCGCTGCACCTTCTCGACCTTGTCCATGAAGCGCCCTTCGAGGGTCTTCTTAGACTCGTCGTACTGGCCGCGCAGCGCCTCGAGCTCGCCCTGGATCCGCTCGTCCTCGACGGCGAACATCCACCACTGCGAGCGGGGATATTCGCGCATCAGGTCCGGGTTGACCGTGGCGCCCTTCTTGAAGCCCTTCGGGCCGGCGACGGCGACGACGCCATCGAGCATGTCGATCAGACGGCCGTAGACGTTACGGTCGAGGATCGCCTGCTCGTCGTCGCGGTCCTTGGCGAGACGCTCGATCTCCTCGCGCTCGATCGCCATGGCGCGCTCGTCCTTCTCGACGCCATGACGGTTGAACACGCGCACTTCCACGACGGTGCCATAGGTGCCGGGCGGCATGCGGTTCGAGGTATCGCGGACGTCCGACGCCTTCTCGCCGAAGATGGCGCGCAGAAGCTTCTCTTCCGGCGTCATCGGGCTTTCGCCCTTCGGCGTGATCTTGCCGACGAGGATGTCACCCGGTGCGACTTCCGCACCGATGTAGACGATGCCCGCTTCGTCGAGGTTCTTCAGAGCCTCTTCCGACACATTCGGAATGTCGCGGGTGATTTCCTCCGGCCCGAGCTTGGTATCGCGCGCCATGACCTCGAACTCCTCGATGTGGATCGAGGTGAAGACGTCGTCGGCGACGATGCGCTCGGAGAGGAGGATGGAGTCCTCGTAGTTGTAGCCGTTCCACGGCATGAACGCGACGAGCACGTTCCGGCCGAGGGCGAGATCGCCGAGATCGGTTGACGGGCCATCCGCGATGATGTCGCCCTTCTGAACCCGGTCACCCACGGAGACCAGCGGACGCTGGTTGATGCAGGTGTTCTGGTTCGAACGCTGGAACTTCATCAGGCGGTAGATGTCGACGCCGGTCTTGCCGAGTTCGAGATCTTCCGTCGCGCGGATAACGACGCGTGTCGCATCCACCTGGTCGACGATGCCGGTCCGGCGGGCACCGATCGCGGCGCCGGAGTCACGGGCCACGATCGGCTCCATGCCGGTGCCGACGAACGGCGCTTCGGCCCGCACCAAAGGCACGGCCTGACGCTGCATGTTCGAGCCCATCAGCGCGCGGTTCGCATCGTCGTTCTCGAGGAACGGGATGAGCGCGGCCGCGACCGAGACGAGCTGCTTCGGCGAGACGTCCATCAGATCGACGCTGTCGCGCGGCGTCATGAAGACGTCGCCCGAGTGGCGGCAGACCACGAACTCGTCGGCAAAGCGCATGTCGTTGGTCAGCGCCGCGTTCGCCTGGGCGACGTGGTGCTTGGCCTCTTCCATGGCCGACAGATACACCACCTCGTGGGTGACGATCTTATCGATGACCTTCCGGTACGGGCTCTCGATGAAGCCGTACTTGTTGACGCGTGCAAACGTCGCCAGCGAGTTGATCAGACCGATGTTCGGGCCTTCCGGCGTCTCGATCGGGCAGATGCGGCCGTAATGCGTCGGGTGCACGTCGCGCACTTCGAAGCCGGCGCGCTCGCGGGTCAGACCACCGGGTCCAAGCGCCGAAAGACGGCGCTTGTGGGTGATCTCCGACAGCGGGTTGGTCTGATCCATGAACTGCGAGAGCTGCGACGACCCGAAGAACTCGCGCACGGCCGCAGCCGCCGGCTTCGCGTTGATCAGGTCCTGCGGCATGACCGTGTCGATCTCGACCGAGGACATGCGCTCCTTGATGGCGCGCTCCATGCGGAGCAAGCCAACGCGGTACTGGTTCTCCATCAGCTCGCCGACCGAGCGAACCCGGCGGTTGCCAAGGTTGTCGATGTCGTCGATCTCGCCCTTGCCGTCGCGCAGGTTCACCAGCGTCTTGATGACCGCGAGGATGTCCTCCTTGCGCAGCACGCGCACGGTGTCCTCGGCGTCGACATCGAGACGCATGTTCATCTTGACGCGACCGACGGCGGAGAGGTCGTAGCGCTCCTTGTCGAAGAACAGAGAGTTGAACATGGCTTCCGCCGTGTCCATGGTCGGCGGCTCGCCCGGACGCATGACGCGGTAGATGTCGAACAGCGCGTCCTGACGGCCCTCGTTCTTGTCGATCGCCAGCGTCGAGCGGATGTAGGCGCCGACGGTGACGTGATCGATGTCGAGGACGGCGATCTCTTCATGGCCGCCGTCGATGAGGATCTTCAGGCTCTTCTCGTCGATCTCGTCGCCGGCCTCGAGATAAACCTCGCCCGTCTGGTAGTTGACGATGTCCTCGGCGAGGTAGTTGCCCCAGAGCTCTTCCTCGGTGGCACGCAGGGCGACAACGCCCTTTTCCTTCATCTGACGGGCCTGGCGCGCCGTGACCTTCTTGCCGGCCTCGACCAGCACTTCACCGGTATCGGCGTCGACCATGTCGGTGACGGCCTTCTGGCCGCGCACACGCTCGACCGAGAACGGCACGCGCCAGCCCTCCTTGTCCTTCTCGAACTTGATGATGTCGTAGAAGGTCGAGAGGATCTCCTCGCCGTCCATGCCCAGCGCCATCAGCAGCGACGAGACCGGGATCTTGCGACGGCGGTCGATGCGCGCGAAGACGACGTCCTTGGCATCGAACTCGATGTCGAGCCAGGAGCCGCGGTACGGGATGATGCGGGCGGCAAACAGCAGCTTGCCCGAGGAATGGCTCTTGCCCTTGTCATGGTCGAAGAACACGCCCGGCGAGCGGTGCATCTGCGAGACGATGACGCGCTCGGTGCCGTTGACGATGAAGGTGCCGTTGGAGGTCATCAGGGGCATGTCGCCCATGTAGACGTCCTGCTCCTTGATGTCCTTGATCGACTTGGACTGGGTGTCCGGGTCGATATCGAACACGATCAGGCGCAGCGTCACCTTGAGAGGCGCCGCAAACGTCATGTCGCGCTGACGGCACTCGTCGACGTCGAACTTCGGTGCCTCGAACTCGTACTTGACGAATTCGAGCATCGACTGGCCGGAGAAGTCGGAAATTGGGAACACGGACTTGAAGACGGCCTGCAGGCCCTCGTCGGGCCGCCCGCCTTCCGGCTCGTCCACCAGCAGGAACTGATCGTAGGAGGCCTTCTGGACCTCGATCAGGTTCGGCATTTCGGCGACCTCGGGGATGGACCCGAAGAACTTGCGCACACGCCTGCGACCGCTGAACGTTGTCGTCTGAGACATTGTCGCTCCTTCATCTCGACTGCGCCCTTGACCAAAGGGCTGAACACCACTGTCCCTCTCCTCGAAAGAGGGACGCCCCGAAAGGCCCACCGCGAACGGGCCTTGGAGCATCGACTTGCATTCGGGCACCCTCTTTCAAGGAAAGGGACTGCCAGCCCGAGTCTCCACACGACCCCTGGTCGTCGGGAGACCCGCACCCGGGCGTCGCGCCCGCGTCACATCTTCCTGCGAAGCTCCGGTATCCGTTCAACTCGGATAACCGTCCGACGCAGTCCGCTCAGCAGGTCAGACAGAGGGCCGACACTGCGGGAGCGCGGAAAGCGGAACGGCAAAAATGCCGTCCCGCCTCCCATTTTTCTTGGGTAAACGCCGGGGCCTCGCCCCCGCGATTACTTGACTTCGACCGTTGCACCAGCCTTCTCGAGCTGGTCCTTGATCTTGGCGGCTTCTTCCTTGTTGACGCCTTCCTTGACCGGCTTCGGCGCACCGTCGACCAGGTCCTTGGCTTCCTTCAGGCCGAGCGAGGTGATCGCGCGGACTTCCTTGATGACGTTGATCTTCTGCGCGCCGGCAGAGGTCAGGATCACGTCGAACTCGGTCTTCTCTTCGACTGCCTCGGCAGCCGCACCACCACCACCGGCAGCCGCGACGGCGACCGGTGCTGCGGCGGAAACGCCCCACTTTTCTTCAAGCAGCTTCGACAGTTCGGCCGCCTCGAGGACGGTCAGGGTCGACAGCTCTTCAACGATCTTTGCCAGATCAGCCATGTGATATTCCTTTCAGGTTCGAACAATTTGAATGCAGCGAGGAACCGTGCCTCAGGCCGCTTCGTCCTTCTTGGCATATGCCGCGAACACGCGAGCCAGCTGCGAAGCTGGCGCGGCGACGACGGATGCGATGCGGGTTGCTGGCGTTTGAAGCATGCCGAGCAATTTGCCGCGCAGTTCGTCGAGCGACGGAAGCGTGGCAAGTGCCCGCACTCCGTCCGCATCGAGGGTGGTCTTACCCATCGAGCCGCCGAGGATGACGAGCTTGTCGTTCCCCTTGGCGTAATCGTTGGCGACCTTCGGCGCCGCGATCGGATCGCTAGAATAAGCGATCAGTGTCTGGCCTTCGAAAAGTCCAGCGATCGGTTCGGCGTCGGTGCCTTGAAGAGCGATCTTGGCAAGACGGTTCTTCGCGACTTTGACGGTGGCTCCCTGCGCGCGCATCTTCGAACGAAGATCGTTCATCTGCGCGACGGTGAGACCGACATAGCGAGCCACCACGACAGCACCCGAGGCCTTGAAGGTCTCGTGAAGCTCCGTGACGAACTCGAGCTTTTCCGCTCTTTCCACTGCCTCTCTCCAGTTAAGCGACCATTCAACGTGAACAGCCGCCGGTTGCCTTAAGCCACCCGGACCACCCGGGCGACGCTCGAGGATCCTGTCCCCTTGGCAACCGCAAATTCCGAGGAACAACGGCAGGCGCAAGGCATTCAGAGGTTCGAACCAAAAGACCAGGCAGAGCCTGGGAAATCGGAACATTCCCCGTCTAATGCAGGCTTTCGACGATTAAGAACCGCGGCCAAGGCCATGGTATCGCCTGCACTCTTGGACAGGTCGGAGGAGCCTTTCAGCTCTTCCGGAGATCTTGCGACCTCCATGCACCGGGACAGAATCCCGGAACGCATCTACGGGCGACGGATCAGATCCGCCGCCCGAATTCAAATGACATGGCCGTGAGGCCCGTCGAACGGCTTAAGCCTGAAGGCTGGCCAGCTCGACCTTGACGCCCGGGCCCATGGTCGAGGTGACCGAGATGCGCTGGACGTAGTTGCCCTTGGCACCAGACGGCTTGGCGCGGGTCACCGCCTCGGCGAAGGCGCGGATGTTCTCGGCGAGCGCGTCGAGCTCGAACGAAGCCTTGCCGACGCCGGCATGCACGATGCCGGCCTTCTCGACGCGGAACTCGACGGCGCCGCCCTTGGACGCCTTGACGGCGGCGGCGACGTCCGGGGTCACCGTGCCGACGCGCGGGTTCGGCATCAGGCCACGGGGGCCGAGGACCTTACCGAGACGGCCGACGAGGCCCATCATGTCCGGGGTCGCGATGGCGCGATCGAAGTCGATGTTGCCGGCCTGAACCTGTTCGACGAGATCTTCCGCACCGACGATGTCGGCACCAGCGGCGCGGGCTTCTTCAGCCTTGTCGCCACGGGCGAACACGGCGACGCGGACGGTACGGCCCGTGCCGTTCGGCAGGTTTACCACGCCGCGGACCATCTGGTCGGCATGGCGCGGGTCGACGCCGAGGTTCATCGCGATCTCAATGGTCTCGTCGAACTTGGCGGTGGCCCGCTCCTTCAGCATCTTCAGGGCCTCGGTGAGGCCGTAGAGCTTCTCGCGGTCGATGCCGTCACGTGCGTTGACGATACGCTTTCCAGCTTTTGCCATGGTCTCAGCCCACCACTTCCAGGCCCATGGAACGGGCCGAACCTTCGATCATCAGCATGGCTGCGTCGATGTCGTTCGCATTGAGGTCCTTGAGCTTCGCCTCGGCGATCTCCTTGACCTGTGCGCGCGTCACCGAACCGGCATTGACCTTGCCCGGCTCCTTGGAACCAGCGGTCAGGCCAGCAGCCTTCTTCAGGAAGAAGGAGACCGGCGCGGTCTTCATCACGAACGTGAACGACTTGTCGACGTAATAGGTGATGACGACGGGGACGGGCGAACCCTTCTCCATTTCCTGCGTCTGAGCGTTGAACGCCTTGCAGAATTCCATGATGTTGATGCCGCGCTGACCGAGCGCCGGGCCGATCGGCGGGGACGGGGTCGCCGAAGCCGCCTTGACCTGCAGTTTCAGCTGGCCTGCAATCTTTTTAGCCATTCGTTTCTGCCTTTGTTGTTACGCCGCCCCACCCCGGAGGATGGCAGCGGCATGGGCCGCCGGAGCGACACGTTTGCAGTTGCGCGGTACGGACATGTCGTCGGCTTAAAACGACAGGTCCTCCCGCACGCTTTGGAGTGGCTTGCGCCAGGGGCCGATGCCCCGCTCCTTCGGTCAGACCTTTTCGACCTGACTGAATTCAAGATCGACCGGCGTCGCGCGGCCGAAGATCGAAACCTCGACCTTGAGGCGGGCGCGCTCCTGGTCGACTTCCTGGACCGTGCCGTTGAACGAAGCAAACGGGCCGTCGGACACGCGGATCTGCTCGCCGATCTCGAACGATACCGTCGGCTTTGGCCGCTCGACGCCGTCTTGCACCTGGCTGAGGATCTGGTTGGCCTCGCTCTCGGAGATCGCCACCGGACGGTTGTCGGGACCAAGGAAGCCCGTCACCTTCGGGGTGTTCTTGATCATCGAGAACACTTCGTCGGTCAGCTCGGCCTTCACCAGCACGTAGCCGGGGAAGAATTTCCGCTCGGCATCGACCTTGCGACCACGGCGGACCTCGACAACCTTCTCGGTCGGCACAAGAATCTTTTCGAACTTTTCGGACAGACCCTTCTGGCGCGCCTGTTCCTCGATCGATTCAGCGACCTTCTTCTCGAAATTCGAATAGGCCTGAACGATATACCAACGAGCCGTCATGAAATTACAAAGTCTCCGCGGTTCAGATGCTGGCGCCCTGGATCACGCTCATCGCATATCCGAACACGAAATCAGCCAAGAAGAAAAAGATCGACGCGAAGGCGACCATCACCAGCACCATCGCCGTGGAGATCATCGTCTCGCGACGCGACGGCCAAGTCACCTTGGACGTCTCGGTCTGGACCTGCTTGATGAAGGTCACGGGATTGGTCTTGGAAGCCATTGAGTGCTCACGGCTATAGGCGCGTAGAGCCTGATCATCAGCCTCACGCGCCAAAAGGATGTAGATGTTGGCTCTACATAGCCGCGGGCTGGGTGATTCACAAGCCCTCATGCAAGTCAAATGCCGATTGGAATACCGCAGCCAATTTAGCCTTCGTACAGACTGCCACCGTCTGGAAGCCCGCTGACGTCCTGCCAGAATGGCAAGCGGGACGCCATGCCGACGGGCCGTTCATCCCTCAGCGCAAAAGACCGAGATCGCCGCGTCGCTGGTGCCTCTCGACGCCGAGCCGAAAGCGGACGTGAGAGGGAGGCGGTTCACCGTCCCTTCCCCCCTCCTGGCAAATGGTACTTGCCAAGCGCGATTGTAACTTTATAACATTCATCAGCAGCCCGAGGTTCTGGTCGGGGGAGAACTCTGCTGCAGCAGATCGTCCGTCTGCTGTAACGGGTCGCCGAAACCCGGTCGCCTGAAGCGACCCATACATAATGAGGTCGCCGCAGGCGGCCCTTGAGAGACTGGTCATGACATCATCACCGGATACGGAGGCGGCCCCGCGGCGCCCTCGCCCATCGGCCTTGCAGCGCTCGGCCTTGCAACGGCTGGCGCTCGTCTCCTTGCCGATCCTCTTTCTCTGGTGCGCCGTCGCCCTGGCGCTGGATCTCTGGCGGTGAGCGCGGCCACGCCCATCGTCAGGCTCGACGACCTGACGCTCGCCTACCGCCGCCAGCCGGCGGTGCACCATGTCTCCGGCAGCTTTGCCGGTGGATCGCTGACCGCCGTGGTTGGGCCCAACGGGGCCGGCAAGTCGACCTTGTTGAAGGGTATCATGGGTTTGCTCCCGATCTCTCAAGGATCGGTTCATCTCGGCAGCGTCGCCCGACGCGACATTGCCTATCTGCCGCAGGCCAATGAACTCGACCGCTCCTTTCCCCTCGACGTCGCCGACCTCGTCTCGCTCGGCGCCTGGCGCGATGCCGGCATCTTCGGCGACATAAGCGGCCGGACCCGCGACCGGATCGCCGAGGCGATCGATGCCGTCGGCCTGTCCGGCTTCGAGCACCGCAGCATCGGCACCCTGTCGGGCGGCCAGCTGCAACGGGCGCTGTTCGCCCGCGTCTTGGTTCAGGATGCGCGCCTGCTGCTGCTCGACGAGCCGTTCAACGCCATCGACACCCGCACCGTCCTCGACCTCATGGCCATCGTTCGCCGCTGGCACGGCGAGCAGCGAACGGTAATCGCCGTCCTGCACGACATGGATCTCGTCCGAGAGCATTTCCCCGAGACCTTGCTCATCGCCCGCGAGCTGGTGGGCTGGGGTCCGACAGCCGAGATTCTGCAGCCCGACCGCCTGAAGATGGCGCGGCAGATTAGCGAGACCTGGTCGGAAGATCTCGGCTTCACGGCGCGGAGCGCGGCATGAACCTCTACGCGACCCTGATCCACCCCTTCGTCGAGTACGGCTTCATGCGAAGGGCGCTCGTCGGCTGCCTGGCGCTGGCGCTGGGCGCCTGCCCGCTCGGCGTTCTTCTGGTGCTGCGCCGGATGAGCCTGGTCGGCGACGCGATGAGCCATGCGATCCTGCCGGGCGCTGCGGTCGGCTTCCTGATCGCCGGCTTCTCCGTCTACGCCATGACCATCGGCGGCATGATCACCGGCCTTGCCGTGGCAGTGCTTGCCGGCCTCGTCTCGCGGTTCACGCCCTTGCGCGAGGATGCAAGCTTTGCCGCCTTCTACCTCTCTTCGCTCGGGCTCGGCGTGCTGCTGGTCTCCGTGCACGGCTCGAACATCGACCTCCTGCACGTGCTGTTCGGCACGGTGCTGGCGCTGAACGATCCGGCGGTCCTGCTGATGGCAGGGATCACCACGGTGACGATGGTCGTGCTCGCGCTGTTTTACCGCCCGCTGATCGCCGAATGCCTCGACCCCGGCTTCCTGCGCTCGGTCGGTGGTGGGGGCGGCGCCGTGCACATGCTGTTCGTCACGCTAGTGGTGCTGAACCTCGTCGGCGGCTTCCAGGCGCTGGGAACGCTGATGGTGGTCGGTATCATGATGCTGCCGGCGGCGGCCTCCCGCTTCTGGGCCGAGAGCGTCCCCGGGCAGATGCTCGCGGCAGCCATCGTCGGGCTCGCGGCTTCCTTCGTCGGACTTCTCGTCTCCTACCACAATGATCTGCCGGCCTCCCCGGCGATCATCTTGTCGGCGAGCGTTGTCTACGCCGTCTCGGTGCTGTTCGGCCGCTTCGACAGTGTCCTGGCACGCACCCTCCACCGCCCGCACTTCCACTCTTGAAAGGCAGCGTCAATGCGCATCCGTAACCTCTTGCTTTCCCTCGCCTTCGGTGCTTCGGCGCTGGCCCTTGGCGGCACCGCCTCGGCCGCCGACAAGGTCAAGGTTGTCGCCTCTTTCTCGATCCTCGGCGACATGGTCAGTGAAATCGGTGGCGACCACGTGGAGCTGACGACCCTCGTCGGGCCGGATGGCGACGCGCATGTCTATGAGCCGACCCCGTCGGACGTGCGGGCGGTCTCCGCGGCGCAGTTGCTCGTCGTCAACGGTCTGCAGTTCGAGGGCTGGATGACCCGGCTGGGCGATACCGCCGGCTTCAAGGGCACCGAGATCGTTGCGACGATCGGGCTGGAGCCGATCCCCTTCACCCGGGAGGAGCAAGAGGAAGACCATGCCGCGGAAGTGCCGGGCAAAGCCGGCGAAGACCATCACCACCACATCAACGACCCGCACGCCTGGCAGGACCTGTCGAACGGTGTCGTCTACGCCGAGAACATCGTGAAAGGCCTGTCGGCGGCCGATCCCGACAATGCCGCCGACTACCGCGCCAAGGGCGATACGTTCATCGCGGCGATCAAGGAGATGGACGCGACGGTCAAGGCGGAACTCGCCACCGTGCCGAAGGCAGAGCGCAAGGCCGTCACCTCGCACGATGCCTTCGGCTATTTCGCCCGGGCCTACGATGTAAACTTCATCGCGCCAGAGGGCGTCTCGACGGAGTCGGAGGCTTCCGCCTCGGACGTCGCCAAGATTATCGACCAGATCAAGAGCGAGGGCATCCGGGCCGTCTTCATCGAGAACGTCAGCGATCCCCGCCTGATCGACCGGATCGCCAGCGAGACGAAGGCAAAGATCGGCGGCACGTTCTACTCCGACGCGCTGTCAGGGCCCGATGGCCCCGCGTCGACCTATCTGAGGATGTTCCAGAACAATGTCGACCAGATAGTCAAGGCGCTGAAGACCAGCTGATACTGGTCAAACGGGGCGGCTCCGGGCCGCCCCGCTTATCGCTGCCATGCCCAGACCACCTCTTCCATATTCGTTCCGATGATCGTCAGATAATCTTGTAGGATCTGCTAGATACGGCATATTCTGAAGGCTTCGCTGCAAGTCAGCAGGCCGAACGTCCGACGTCACTCCCACTCGAGTTCGGCATACGCGCCAGTCGCATTGCGCCGGTTGTATTCCTCGAAAAGCTGCCATTTCCCAGCCTCAGACTGTCCCGCTGTCTCCAGCGCCGCGGTCAACGACAAGCCATCCGCGATCGACCGCCGGAGGTCGCGGGCGAGCACGCCAAGGTATCGCTCGGTATCGACCGACGCTGCGGGCCAAGGCGCATCGACCGGGCCATGCCCGGGTACGAGCCTTGCCGCGTTGATGGCATTGAGGCCGCCGAGAACATCGAGCCAGCCGATTAGACTTCCGTCGAAGGTCGGGCAATGCTCGAGAAACACGAGATCGCCGGCAAACAGCGTTCCGCTGGCCTCGTCGAGAACGGTCAGGTCGTTGTCGGTGTGCGCCGTCCGCCAGGCTTTCAGCTTCAGCGTCCGCCCCCCGAGATCGAGCGTCACGGTCTCGTCGACCGCGAGTGTCGGCGGGACGATGGCGACCTCCGCCATCAACGCTGCGCCCATCAGTTCGACATTCGAAGCGAGATAGGAGTCCCGCCGCGCCGCCAGCGCTGCCGCGAGGTTATGGTGGCCGACGAAGATCGCGTCGCCGCCGAGGAAAGCGGCATTGCCGAAGACATGGTCGGGATGCATGTGGGTGTTGACGACGTAGCGGACCGGCAGACGGGTGACCGCCCGCACGGCCTCCAGAAGCTGGCGCCCCTCCCGCAGGCTGCCGCCGCTGTCGATCACCGCGACGCTGTCGCGCCCGACGATGAAACCGATATTGGCAATCGCGCCGTCATTGGCTTCCCGCATCAGATCGATGGCACCGTGGTGGACATGGACGCCAGCCGCAATCTCGCGCATCGGCAAAGGCCTGACGGGTTCCGAAGGCGCGGTATCTGCCAGCGCAACGCCGGGGAGCCATGGCAGAACCAGCGCCGGCAGTGCCAGACAGCCGAAACGGCGTCGCGTCAGACGACGGCCCAGCGGATTAACAGACGCGGCGACGCGATCGAATTCCTGGCACATGGCGATCCTCCCCGGACACTTCGGCCCGTTTGTGAGATCAAGATGGCGCCGGTCCGCTCGCCTGTCACCGGGCAACCACCAAGAATTGCTCGGGTAATCCGGCGGACGTCAACTTGGGCGTGAGGATGAGGGCTCCGCCAGAAACGGAAAAGGGCGGCTGGAAAACCAGCCGCCCTCTTCCTCAACGCGAAGGTTGGCTGCGGTCAGCCAGCGACGTCGGCGAGGCTTTCGCGTGCGGCGCGGACTACGGCCTCGGTCGTGATGCCGAACTTCTCGTAGACGTCACCGATCTTGCCGGAAGCACCGAAACTGTGCATGCCGACGAAACGGCCGTGGAGGCCGATATAGCGGCCCCAGCCAAGCTCGACCGCGGCCTCGACCGCGACGCGCGCATGGGTCTTGCCCATCACGGCCTTCTTGTAGGCGGCGTCCTGCTCCTCGAAGAGGAGGTGGCACGGCATGGAGACGACGGCGGTCGGGATACCTTCCTTCTGCAGGATCTCGCGCGCCTCGACCGCCAGCTGCAGTTCGGAGCCGGTGCCGATCAGCGTCAGCTGGCGCTCGCCACCCTCGGCCTCGCTGAGGACGTAGGCACCTCGCGCCGAGCGGTTTTCCGTGCCCTCCTCCCGCCGCAGCAGCGGCATGGGCTGACGCGACAGCGCGATCAGTGCGGCGCGGCGCGGCGCATCGAGGATCAGCTCCCAGCACTCGGCGGTCTCGATCGGGTCGCCCGGACGGTAGACCGCGAGCTGCGGAATGGCCCGCAAAGCCGCCAGATGCTCGACAGGCTGGTGCGTCGGACCGTCTTCGCCGAGACCGATGGAATCATGCGTCATGACGAAGATCGTACGGATCTGCATGAGAGCGGCGAGCCGGATCGATGGACGGCAATAGTCGGAGAAGCACAGGAAAGTGCCGCCATAGGGGATCAGGCCACCATGCAGGGCGATGCCGTTCATCGCCGCCGCCATGCCGTGCTCGCGCACGCCATAGTGCATGTAGGTGCCGCTGAAATCGTCGGCACGGATCTCGACCATGCCCTTCGCCTTGGTGTTGTTCGACGGCGTGAGGTCGGCCGATCCACCGAGCAGTTCCGGCAGGACCGCGGCCAGATGGTCGAGCACGATGCCGCTTGCCTGCCGCGTCGCGAGGTCCTTCTCGCCGGCGCGAAACTCAATCTTCGCGGCCGCGATGGCGTTCTTCCAATCCGCCGGCAGTTCGCCGTCGTTCCGGCGCTCGAACTCCTGCCGCAGCCCATCCGGCAGCGCCTTCACCCGGTCGGCCCAGGCCGCCCGCGCGGTGCGGCCCTTGGCACCGATCTCCCGCCAGGCGCTGAGAAGATGATCGGGAATGACGAAAGGTGGCGAATCCCAGCCGAGGAGCTTGCGGGCCCCGGCGATCTCTTCCTCGCCGGGGGCGTCGCTGTGCGCCTTCTGGGTGCCGGCCTTGGTCGGGAAGCCGAAGCCGATGATGGTCTTGCAGGCGATCATCGACGGCTTGTCGGTGACCGCGCGCGCCGCGGTGATCGCGTCCCGGATGGCGTCGGTATCGTGCCCGTCGATCTCCTGGACATGCCAACCGGACGCGCGGAAGCGCTCGATCTCGTTATCGGAAACCGCAAGGCTCGTCGCGCCGTCAATGGAGATCGAATTGTCGTCCCAGAAGGCGATGAGCTTGCCGAGCTTGAAATGGCCCGCCATGGAGATCGCCTCCTGGCTCAGGCCCTCCATCAAGCAGCCATCGCCCATGAAGACGTAGGTCCAGTGATCGCAGATGTCGTCGCCGAACTTGGCATTCAGGATGCGCTCGGCCAATCCGAAGCCGACCGAGTTGGCGAGGCCCTGGCCTAGCGGACCGGTCGTCGTCTCGATGCCGTCGGCGTGCTTGTATTCGGGATGGCCGGCGGTCTTGCTGCCGACCTGCCGGAAGCGCTTCAGCTCGTCCAGCGTCATGTCCTTCGAGCCCGTCAGGTACAGCAGGCTGTAGAGCAGCATCGAACCGTGGCCGTTCGACAGAAGGAAGCGGTCGCGGTCGAACCAATGCGGATCGGCCGCATCGAACTGCATGAAATCCTTGTAGAGGACGGTCGCAATGTCGGCCATGCCCATCGGCGCGCCGGGATGGCCGCTCTTGGCCTGCTGCACCGCGTCCATCGACAGGAAACGGATGCAGTCGGCGAGATCGCGCAGGTGCTGGTCGCGCGGCGCGGGAACGGCTTTCGGGACGGCGGGGGAGAGTGCGTCAGCCATTGGGGAAACTCCTTCTTGGCGAAATCATCCAAAACGGATGGGTATGGCAGGGCCGTGGCGGTCCATAGAAACCCCGCCCCGGTCGCGCCCGACGGCGCTGCCCGGTGGTGCGCGCATTCCGGCGCATTGTCGAGTGGCCATCGAAGCTGGTCATGCCGCCCGGCTTGCGGCGGCGGCCTACACGGGATGCCGGGGACAGTCCCAAACCGGCAACGCTGCCGGTCAGCGCGGCCGGATCACCGAGGAGCGGCGCAAGAAAGGCAGCTTGATCCGCTCGCGCGCCCAGGTCAGCAGGCCGGCCACGATGATCAGCCCGATACCGAGGAAGGACATGGCATCCACCGGCTGATGGAAGACGAGATAGCTGAACATCAGCGCCCAGATCATCTGGCTGTATTGCGGGACGGCGATCTGGCTGGCCGGCGCATATTGCACCGCGAGCATAATCAGCACCTGCCCGAGGGCCATCAGAAGACCGTAGACCAGGAGATAGGCGATCTGCAGAAGGTCCGGGGTGATCCAGGACGGCAGCATCAGAATGCCGTTCAGCACCAGCGCGCCGAGAAGACCGGCGCCGAACAGGGAAATGCGCTTCTCCTCCGGCCCGGCCATCCGAAAGGTGACGACCGAGCCGGCACCGGAAAACGCTCCGACGAGTGCTGCGGCATGGCCGATGCCGAGCTCACGAAAACCGGGGCGCAACACCACGAGGACACCGACGAAGCCGATCAGCACAGCAGACCAGCGCCAGCCGCCAACCTTCTCCTTCAGGAAGACGATCGAGAGCAGCGTCACGATAATCGGCATCAGGAAGATCACCGAAAACGCTTCCGGCATCGAGAGATGCGTGAAAGCCATGACGCTGGAGGTCGCCGAGACCGCCGTCAGCAAAGCGCGGGCGGTCCAGAGCGGGCGACGGGTCGAGCGGAAGATGTCGGTCAGACGCTCGTTCGGCCGCCGGATGAAGGGCAACGTCAGCATGCTGAGAAGCGCGCCGGTGAAAGCGACCTGGAAGGCATCGAGACTGCCGTCGATGAACTTGACCGAGGCATCGCTGATCGCGAATGCGATGTAGGCGAGGAATGCCAGGAAAACGCCGTTCTGCACCTGTCCACCCCGCCGCGACCCGGCGAACCGGTCCGGTCGCTGCTCTGCTCTCGCCCGTGCTCTGCCGCATCGCGCGGCGTTTGTCACCGGGCATCAGCGGTAAATTGCCGGGAAACCGCAGACGCGAGTGCGGGGCATCGCCAAAAGGCGAGCGTACCAGGTTCAGCGAAATGTGCGGGTGATCAAAATGTCGTGGCAGGGGCAGCCGGGCTCGAACCGACGACCTGCGGTTTTGGAGTCCGCTGGTCTGACCCAAATCACCCAATCATCATCTTGCACCGGCTAACGCTAAAACTCTCATTCTATCAGAAACATATCGTCCTATCGCGGAACTTATGGACGCTGTTACCCTCACATGCTAACGTCGTCTAACGTACCTCCTCCGTTACCCTGGCGTTACCCGCAAATGACAAAGTCCCTTACCGCAGAGAGCGTAAAGCACGCGAGGCCGGATGGGCGTCGACGCGAAATTCCGGATG
>NZ_JBUZWE020000024.1:0-22765 GCF_055730135.2 Mesocryomonas lacus
GTGCGGGACTGGTACTGTCATCGCTTGCTGCGGCCCTTGCGATGGCGCTCGGCCAAGCGCATTGGAAGGCGATTCGCAGCGCCGCTTCCTACGACTATTAATCCAAACGTGGATTTCATGACAGAGAAAGCTTCGGCAGAAGCCGCGATGTCTGCTTTGTTTGACGACTGAAAAGATGTTTTCTCATCTGGCCACCTTCGAGGTATAGGGGCTCCGGAAAATTGCCGCGCATTTGCGGAAGCTAACTAGATCTTTCCGCTTTAATTGTCGGCTAGCAAACGCACCGGTACGTCCAGAATATCTGAAAGAACAGCCAGCTCGAGGCCATGAGGCTCTGCTCCTTGCTCAATTGCCGCAAGCCGCACCTTGGTAATTCCAGCGTCGGCCGCAACATCATGCTGCGACTGCCCCGATGACTCGCGGAATGCCCGGACAGCAGTTGCGCCATCTTCAATGGCCGCGGTGACAGGAGCAGGGACTTGGAAATCGGTGTCTCTTTTAGTCATCACCCTCAAGACCTCTCGGTAAAGCTTCGGATGCGTCTCGCTCCAGCCTAGCAGCCCGAAGCCGCGCAGTCTTCTCTGCCGTGGCTTCCTTCTGCGATGCCGCACCGGATCCCGTGCCCCGCAATTCTTCCATTTCGGCGGACGGACGGAAATGCTTGTTTGCAGCCCTGACGGCTGCTGACTCTTTGTCAGCCAATTCAACTATCCGTGTGAGTTAACATATTGTTAGCATACAACAATCCGTCAGCTACGTCTCGTACATGCCGTGGAAGGAGTGCGCGCGAATTACGGACATCAGAAGCGAGGCGGCTTAGCCCATACTCTCATGGGAGTGTCGGGTCTTGTTCACCAGCCTCTTCTCGTCCGCTATTGCGCGGTCAACCGCTTCAATCATCGTCTGAACATTGACCAACTCACTGATAGTCGCGGTGCTAGTGATGCTGATAGCCAGGCTCCGACGTTCGTTTACCAGCTGATTGCGGACCTTTTGCAATGCATCTTCGTATTCACGAGATTTATCATTGGCCATGGCAATCTTCCAATTTGATCGCTTGCCTGAGCTGCGAAGAGGCTGGCAGCGAGTAGGCTTGACGGCCAATCCTGCCGTCGCGCAAATCTGATGCGCCGCCGCTCAAGCGCAAACCGGCGACACCTCTTGAGGGGATGTCGCCGGCAGATCGCACCTGCTTCAGCGCTGACACTGGAGTACCCTTAGGCGCTGGTGATGAAGCTTAACCGATCTGTCCTGCCTGAAACTTGCGCCGCAGGGCACAAGCTCATACGTATTCGGGTACCCGATGCTTTGACACAGTTCGGGACGGACTAGGTTCGTTCTCGCAGTCCCGCCAGATTCAGACGTCTCGCCTCTTCTGCAAGGGCGACGTAGTGCGCCAAAGCCCTAGCCATATCGAATGGTGGAGGATTGTCCCGGCGCCAGAGAGGATGAGGATTATCGTTTGCGCTGATCATTCATTGATCACATAGCAGCCGCGACAAATCGTCAACCCGCAACCGTTGCACTGCACACAATGACTGCCGCATCTAGAAATCGAGTGAGACCAGGTTCATTCCGTGGTGCTTCGCAAGCTTTTCAGCATAGCAGTAAGCCGCTCGATTTCACCACGATGCAGTTTCGCACTGGCGTCGTGCTCTGACGACGCCAGCAAGATTCGTCTGCGTGCGAGCTCACCCTCGATATAATCAATTAGCGCTGCCACAACTTGCCCTTCGCAAGAGAACCAATTCGCAGATCATGTCGCACGGATTTGCCGGGGTCCAGCGGAAACCCCTATAAACCAAGGGAACTACCTGCAACATGGGTGCGACATAGCAGAATGATTCGATTGGCTTAAGCCATTGAAATGGTTGGTAATCCCGGCTGGATTTGAACCAGTGACCCTCAGATTAGGAATCTGCCGCATGCACGGAGCGCCCATGATCTCGAGGGCAATGCCGGCTCGCGCCCAGAAGGTGGGCGTAGCGGCCTGATACCCAATGGGGCGCCGGTTCAATCTCTAGGTGCCCATATCTCGCAGCAGTGGAAAGCGAAGTCCACTTTGTCGAATACGATACTCCGTCGCACCGAGACATCGACGCCAACACTCCCGTCTCCGACGTCCGCCCATGTCGAACAATGCTTCTAGGGCAAGCACGCATCTACTTGCCATGACGGGTTGAAACCCGGCCGGAGTGGTTCACAAGCGCTTTTGATCAGCTATCATCAGGCGTGAGCGCTGCGTCTAAGCGATCTATCGTCGCAATAGGCGCCTCAATTCTTCGATCAAGTGAGCTCTTTCGTATTGTTTGGGCTGTCTCATCCGATCGCTGTGGAAATCTCGGCATCAGGCTTCCAGGATCAGACCCGGTCCGAGGCAGCCATATTTACAGCGCTACCCCGGTGACCAAGGAGACGCACGAGTTCGACTGCACGGACTCGGATTTCCAAGTTGCCTTGAAAGTTGGTTCCGGCCGCGTGGGCCTCGCAGACTGCCGGATTGAGCGGAGCAGAAGGATAGACCGGATGCCGTGGCGACCGGTTGGTCGCCATCGATCCCGCTATTGGAGGACGCGGACAGGAAAAGGCGTTCTTGTCCGAAGCGGCTTCGTTATGTTCTCCGTAGAGTTCCATAGACGATGTTCCGGTTATCGCCATACCAGACCTCGGTCTCGTATGCGTTCCGATCGACGCTGGCGTCGATGATCCGCCACATGTCGTCCGCCGACCGGAGAATGAGCGGCCAGTCCATGAATGCCTCCATGTAGCCGTCCGACGTTATCTCGTCGCTGAAATTGGCGAACAGGACGGTTCCGCCCGGACGCAGCATCTCGACAAGACGCTGCATCAGCTTCACGGCCGTCTTCTCCTGGAGGTAGTCGTACAGTCCGGATGCATAGACAAGATCGAACGTCCCGAGCTTATACGAGCGGCGAAGCAGGCCGAGAACGGATCCGTTCATCGGACTGACGACGGTCCCGCTCAGATCACGCGTCATCGTTCCGACGCTGATCGGATCCTGGTCGAGCGCTACCCATCGCTTTATCCGCCCGGTCGAGAGATTGCGGCCGATGCCGGCTTCCCTCAGATGACCCGCCGCCACCGCGAGGATTTCCGCCGGTTCTTCCAGACGTTCCGCCGTCTCGTCCACGAACCGGGCGAGGATTTCGCATCTCTCCCGTCCGGCGGCGCAGGCCGGCACGTCCGAGGTGTAGTCGTAGATCTCCCGGCCGAGCGGGGTGCAGTCCGTCAGCAGGTGATCCATGCTCGGATGCTTGTAGTAGATGTCGAGCAGGCCCGCATCGCCCGAATAGCCCCGAGGCTTGGTGAACGACCAGTTCGTCAGCGGATCCTGCTGCAGAAATTCCATGACCGGATGCGTCTGCGCGGCCACTATCAGCTTCTGCCATACCGCCACGGTCGACCCCCTGCGTAGCAGGTGGAGCTCACCTGCCAGTCTGGAAACTACCCCCTCGATCCGACCTCCTTCCTGGAAACCGCTACGGGCAAGCTCCAGAATCAAAAGCAACTGCGCGACTGCTTCTCGCAATTCGACGCTGTCCTGAGCATCGACTTCTACTGATGGACGGGCTCGGTGGACAAGGTCGGAAGTAATAAGGCTTTCGCCATCAAGAGTAATTGCTGTTCTGCTCATTGAATACATGTCCCTAAGGTTGCCATAGGAACAATTTAATTCAAATTTTACCTTTTGAGCTTGCCAAATGCGAACTTGGTTAATGGGAGGCTGCTACCATTTGCATCCACCTTTTCACCGCTCGGTAATGATCGTATCTTAATAGTCAGGCGTAAGGACTACCGTCGGCAAACCGCTCCCGCATTCCGGAAGAGCCTTGGAAGGATCACCCTTGGCGCTCTCGCTACGGACCGGAGGGGAGCTGGCAGAGCCGAGCGACGAGGACCTCGTAAGCCGGGTCGAGCGCGCCCTTCTGCATCCCCGGTGGGGAGCGGCGGATCCGTTGCTGGAC
This sequence comes from Mesocryomonas lacus, assembly GCF_055730135.2. Taxonomy (NCBI): domain Bacteria; kingdom Pseudomonadati; phylum Pseudomonadota; class Alphaproteobacteria; order Hyphomicrobiales; family Aurantimonadaceae; genus Mesocryomonas; species Mesocryomonas lacus. Next base: position 3,987 of record NZ_JBUZWE020000024.1, read on the forward strand.
CGCATGTTCGAGGACAGCACGGAAGCGACCGACAGGATCGCCGTCAGTCGCGGGGTGCGAGCTGCCGTTCTGTGCTTCGCCGCCTTCGGGCTCTTCGATCTCTGGTTGTTTCCGGATCTGGGCACGTCCGGCTTCTTCACGCGGGTCGTTGTCGGGCTGTTCTTTCTCGGTCTGATCGAGATCCAAACCGCCGGCGGTTACCCCCTTCGGACGATAAATCTCGTCTGCGCCACCGGCCTCGTGGTGGCGTCGTTCGCCTGGCTCGAGGTCATGCGCCGCACGGCCTATCAGGAGAGGTTCGTCCACTTTCTGGTGTTTGGCACCGTTTTCGTGATCAGCTCGAGCCTGTTCTTCAGATTCCGCTTTTTGATCGGAGCAACGTGCTCGTCGGTCATCACGCTGCTCTTCTGCCTGACGGCCGCGACGGCACACGTGCCGGATACCAGCAGGTTCGTTGTCGTGGCATACTTCGTGAACTTCCTCGGGTTCTCCCTCTACCTCTCGTGGCAGCTTGCGACCGAGCGGTATGTGACTTTCCTGAACGCCACCCAAGCCCGCCTCAACGAGACGGCGGTCCGCGAGAAGGGGCGGCAGCTGTCCCGGATCGCCAACACCGACCATCTCACCGGTTTAAGGAACCGGCGGGCCGTGGTGCAGGAGTACGGGGCATTCCGCGAGCGATGGATGACGGAACATCGACCGATCGGGGTGCTGCTGATCGACGTCGACCATTTCAAGATGTTCAACGACCATTACGGCCACCAGTCCGGCGACAACTGCCTGGTGGATGTCGGTAGAGCGCTGCAGAGGGCAGCTTCCGCAGGCGGGGCCGTCCTTGGCCGCTACGGCGGCGAGGAGTTTCTCGCCTTCTGCCACGTCGAAGACGAGAAGGTGCTCTTCGGGCTTGCCGAGAAGATGCGGGATGCCGTGTCGTCGCTTGTCGTTCCCCATTCCCAACGCCCCGACGGCATCGAGATCGTGACGGTGAGCATCGGGGTCAGCATGACCCGCAGGAATGCCAGTCCCGATCTCGATCGGCTTAGCGGTGAAGCCGACAAGGCGCTGTATTCGGCAAAGGCCGGGGGGCGGAACCGGACCCACGTCTTCGATCCGGTTGTCCCCCTGAGTCTCAACGAGGAGCAGCTCATCGCGGAATTGCTGTCGAGCGCTTTGGATGGAGGGCTGCTTTCGATGGTCTATCAGCCGATCATCGGTCTTGCCCACGGACAGGTTCATTCGGTCGAAGCCTTGATGCGGCTGCGCGATCATCAGGGTGCATCGATCAGCCCCGCCGTGTTCATCCCGGTCGCCGAGCGGACGGGGATCATCGTCGAATTAGGCCGGTGGGCCGTTCGCAGGGCATGCCTGGAGGTCCTGGCGGCCGGCATCGCGAATCATGTTTCCGTCAACGTCTCGGCAGTACAGCTGCGGGCGCACGGCTTTCCGCTCTACATCGCCGAGGTGCTTGAGGAGTTCGGGCTTGAACCTTCCGCACTGGCCCTCGAGGTGACCGAAGGTGCCGACATTTTGTCCGATGACGGGATCCTCGAAGCGATAGGTGCGCTCAAGGATCTGGGCATCCAGGTCTGGCTGGACGATTTCGGTACCGGCTATGCCGGACTGTCCTGGCTGCAGACCATCGATTTCGACGTGGTGAAGGTGGATCGATCTTTCCTGCATCATACGGACACCCGGGAAGGTGCGCTGTTCCTGCAGGACATCCTCCGACTACTCAGTAACCGCGGCGTGTCTATCGTCGTGGAAGGGGTGGAGACCGAGGAACAACTGACCTTTCTCAAGCAGAACCGGGTGCCGACCGCGCAAGGCTTCCATCTCGCAAGGCCTGTCCCGGCAACGAGACTGGCTCGAACTTAGCCCGATAGAAGTTACTCGATGCTGCCTCCGACAGGTGTCGTAAACCGAATCCTCCGGGGCCGGAGTCAGTTCGAAGGCAACGGGATGCTCGCGCCATCGTCATGTGCCGGCTGGGCGCGTGACTTCAGGATCGTTCCGGTCTCTTCGGCACTTGCGGGCCTTCCGAAGAGATATCCCTGGCCGAGCTTGCAGCCCATCCGCTGCAGCTTCGAAGCCTGAGCTTCCGTCTCGATGCCCTCTGCGACGATCCGCAGGTCGAGCCTGGCAGCGATCATGATCAGTGCCTCGACTATCACCTCGCTCGCCAGATCGCTGTCGATGCCGTCGATGAAGGACTTGTCGATCTTGATGACGTCCACCGGAAAGGTCAGCAGGTGCGTCAGCGAAGCGAAGCCCGTCCCGAAATCGTCGAGGGCGACCAGCATGCCCTGCTGCTTAAGGCGCTCTACCGAAGCGACGATGCCACTCGTCATCCCGTCCATGAAGACCGCCTCGGTCACCTCGAGCACGACGTGCCGCAATGGAACGCCGGCTCGGCCGAACGCCTTCGTGATCCTCTGTTCGAGATCCTGACGCTCGAAGTCGACGGCCGACAGATTGATGCCGACATGCTGGAAAGCGACCCCGTCGTCGAGCCACTTCCGTATGTCCGAAGCGACTTGGCGCAGCATCTGGTCCGTCAGGCGCATCGCGATCGCCGGATCCGAGAATGCCGCCTGGAAACGTCCGGCCGGAACGATTGTCCCTGCAGGATCCCTCAAGCGCGAAAGAGCTTCGAGACCGATGACCTTCCTGCCGTCAAGCATGACCAGGGGCTGGTAGTGCGTCGACATCCGTCCTTCGGTCAACGCCGTCGAGACCATTCCGAGCACGTCGGCTTTGGTCGCGACAGCGGTCCGCATGCCCTCGTCGAAGGCCACGTACCCACCTTGATGGGTTTCCTTGGCCCTGCGGAGTGCGAGGCTGGCATCACGACTTATGGAATGCATCTCGACATCGCCGTCGGTAGAGAGCGCGCCTCCGATCGATATGGTGACCTCCGGTAGCCGCCCGTCTGCCGTCGCCGTCCGGATGGCTGAAAGCAGACGTTCGGCCAGCGCAGCGAGATCGGCGTGCGATCCGCGGGTCGTGTCGACTACCGCGAACTCGTCTCCCCCGATCCGGTAGACGTCCTGGTCTGCGATTTCAGCCTGCAGGCAATGGGCTACACCACGGATGAAATCGTCCGCTGCGTCATGGCCGGAAGTGTCGTTGACGGCCGCAAATTCGTCGATGTCCAGCAAGAGGAGCGCCAGATGTGCGTGATGCGTACTCTGGAGCCGGGCCAACACGTCCCTGAAGCACCTGCGATTAGGTAGCCCGGTAAGCTGATCGTAGAAGGCCAGTCGGTGGGCTCGCTTCTGCGTCAGCGCCAGCTCTGCAGCCACGCCGGACGGACGGGCATCGACGTCTTTCGGATCGGTGGTCACGGGCCTTCCTCGACTGATGAACGATCAGACATCAGGAACTGAGGCGCGGCAAGCGTCAGCCTGCGACCCGCACCTGATTCCGTCCAGCGCGCTTCGCTCCATATAGCGCGACGTCCGCCGCGTTCACCAAGGCACGGCCTGATAGAGGACGTCCTCTTTCCCCGAAATCGGCGGAAGCCACACCGATGCTGACGGTAACGAAACCGTCGATCCCCAATGGATGGCGGAGCGCCTTTTCACGGACTGCAACGACGCAGCGACGGGCAGCTTCCGCGGCATCGTGCTCCCCGAAACCTGGGAGAACTGCGGCGAACTCTTCACCACCGTAACGCGATACATGGCCGTCCTCGCCCGTTGCCTCTTTCAATGCGACCGCAACGGCCCGGAGCGCATCGTCGCCGGCCTGATGTCCGAGACTGTCGTTGAAGCTCTTGAACCGGTCTACATCGATCATTAGGACTGAGACGGTACTCGAGGCCGCCTCCTGCCGCAGGACGGCCTCGGACAAGGCATGGTCGAAACTGCGCCTGTTCGGCAATCCCGTCAGCGCGTCGAGGCCGGAAAGCGCCTCCAAGCGAAGATTCGCCTCACCCAGCTGGACGCGAAGCCGCTCGCTTTCCGCCAAAGCCTGATGAAGTTCTTCCTCTGTGCGCTTCTGCTTGGTGATGTCCATGCTGACGGCGAGAAGGCGCAAGGCGCGACCATCCTCCGTCCGCTCGACGATCTTCCCCCGGCTGAAGATCCATCGCGACTCGCCGTTTTTTGCCGCGACACGGTAGGCAGCCTCGAAGAACTCTGTCTCTCCGGCTTCGAGAGCATCGAGCGCCTGGGCAACGACGGCTTTGTCCCGGGGGTCGACGATGTCCCACGGCACTGCGTTGTCGGGGGCATCCTGATCCGAGAAGCCGAGGACGGTTTTCCAGTGTTGCGACCGCCATACCCGCTCGGTGCCGAAATCCAGTTCCCAGATCCACTGGCCGGCGATGTTCATCGCGAATTCCGCCTTGGCACCGCGCCGAACGCGAGGTTGCAGCGGAACAAGCGGAATGATGTTGGTATTCTCCGTCATCGCACCGACCTGTAGCTCTTCAATCCGAGCGAGAGCGAAGCATGTCACGGCGGACCGCCAGGTGAAAGCTGAGGAAGGCTGCGCTCGCGCCTTCTTACCTGGACTGGCAACTAATGCGTGATGATGTTGCGCACCTGCCGCAACCTGTTCGTGGCGTTGGCTTCCTGTGGGAGGAGGCACCTTCGATGCGGTCAGGATCTTGTCGAGAGGCGGGTAGATCGGGAGGGGGGAGGGTGCCACCGTTGGCAGTCGGGCTCGCCGAATTGGGTGCGTGCTGGCTTGAACGTGGACACTCGGCGGCTAGGCAAGCCGAAATGACGACAGACCTGGTGGAGGATCCGCTGTCAGAGGCCTGAAGCGAGGTATCCAAGCATCGCGGTGAACAGCCCAAGTCCAAGAATGCTGCGGAACGCGATCATCCGAACGACCATCGCGACGTGGCCTGATTTCCAGATGCATGCGAGGCCGGCCATAAGGACGGACGTCGTGGCAAGGAGAAAGAGGCCCCTGATGAAGATCGCCTGTCCCGACTCGTTCTGTTCGACCGCGATAACGAAGGCTGCCACCGTCAACATCATTCCGAAATCCAGACCGACTTCCCATCTCGTCGCCAGCCTGCGATGCGAATCGATGAAGGCCTGCGTCGCCGCCGTGCCGAGGTTCACTCGCCGGGCGAAGAGTGCGAGAAACGCGACGAGGAGGAGAGGTACGATCGCTAGATGTGGTGCGAAGGCTGACATGCGACTATCCGCTATAAGGTCGATAGCCAGACATTGGACGAAGGGTATTGATGGATTGATACGGCAGCTTCACGTCTTTCAATCAAATCGAAGCCGATGCCACGGATCAGTCGAGATAGCGTTACGCCGACGGAGCTTGCTGCGCATCCACCGATGCCATTTCCCAAGGGGGGAGCCGGGCCGCAGGATGATCAGTTCAGGCTGCCCGTAAGAAGAAGCATACCGGACAGCGACCGTCTGATCATGCCCCATTGCGCAAAATGAAGGTTTTCGATCTCGGACCGGTCAGCTCGACAACGCCGTAGTGACGTCCGTCCGCCGAAATCCTGGCGAACAAGGCCTTCACATCAGCTTTTGGCCCTTTGATCAGCTGAAGGACACTCGACCGATCGACGGACAGAATGCCTGTAATGCCATGTTGACGGTTTCAGTCCGCCGAGGACGTGATGATGGCATCGACTTCGTTGGTCGTCGTGATCGAAACAAGCGTGCTGGCGTATCTGATGCGTATGAACATGCCGGCCCTGATTTAAGGTTCAAGGGAAGCATGGGGAGACGTGAAGACGGCAAGGATGCTCCCACATCGGTGCGTCGAATTCTCGCGCCGCCGGAACGCTTGGAAGTAGATTCTGATTGATCACCGATATGTCGCAGCAGGCAGTGAGCAGATCTTGCAGAACTTCCATCTTCCCAGAACCGTCGATTTCTTTCTAGACGAGCTGGCCGACACCGACGAGGCGAGTCTTATTGCCTTAATGATCGAGTGCATCGAGTGGCGCATCGGCATCGACACGATTGCGCATGAAGTCCGGGCCCCGTCAGCGAGGACCGTGTGGAACGCTCTCGTCGACGTAGAGATCGATATCGTCATGGCTGCATATGCCCGACTGGCCGCCGAGCGCCGATCCCGTGTCGGCAGTGGCGACGGCAATGGCAACCTGTATTGACGAAGCTGCGCTACCTGACGCACCGATCAAGCGACTGACTGCGTAAGCATCTGGAAAGACACATGTCGTAAGTTTACGCTCAGTTGAACCGCGGGGCGATACGATGACATGCGACGGCTGCACGACGGCGAGGAAACTGGATTTCGATTTTTCCATGGCCTTCCAGCCGATATACGATGCGGTCGCAGAACGAGTGTGGGGATACGAAGCGCTAGTACGGGGCACTGCCGGTGAGGGCGCGTACGCGGTTCTTTCACGGGTCGGGGAGGATCAGCGTTACCGTTTCGACCAGGATTGCCGAGTGAAGGCGATACAGCTGGCCTCCCGCCTGTTTCCCGCCGGCGAGGACCTCAAGCTCTCGATCAATTTCATGCCAAACGCGGTCTACGAGCCGGCGGCTTGCCTTAGGGTCACGTTGCTGGCAGCCAGTCGCTTCGAGTTTCCGCTGTCCTCGATCATGTTCGAGTTCACTGAAGACGAGAAGGTGTGTGATACCCGGCATCTGACGAACATCATCACCGAATACCGCAAGCACGGTTTCACGACGGCCATCGACGACTTTGGCGCCGGGCATGCGGGCCTCGGGCTTCTCGTCGAATTCCAGCCCGATCTGATCAAGATCGACATGAAGCTGCTGCGCGGCATCGATACCAGTATTCCAAGACAGGCGGTCGTCGCCGGCATCGTCGGCATTGCCCGGCACCTGGGGATCACGGTGTTGGCGGAAGGTGTCGAGACTGCAGCGGAGTTTCTGATCCTGAAAGCTGCCGGAATTCGGTTGTTCCAAGGCTACTGGTTCGCGAGGCCGGCGTTCGAAACGCTGCCGCAGGTTGACTTCGGTGATGGGAAAACGCGGCTTTCGGCGTAGTCCGGTCGCAGAAGTCAACAATGTCCAGTCACGCCGACATTCAAAACGCTCTCCTGCAGATGTTGGATGACGAAGACCTAAGGCAGGTCGCCTCGAAGCTCCGATTCGAGCTGTTGCCTCGAGGGACGTTGCTGCAGAGATCCGGCGCGTCGACCCGTGCTTTCCGTTTCCTGGACGAGGGTTTCGCGACTATCGTCACCGACGTCGAGGGGATCGGGGTCGGTACCGCCGCCATCGGACCGGAAGAGGTGATCGGCGAAGGCTTCCTTCATGACGTCGGCGATCCTCGAAGCACCACGACGATGCAAGTCGACGGAAATGGCTGGCGCCTTTCGGTAAAAGATTTCGGTGTCTTGGATGGCATGATCCCGGACCTGCGGAAAACGATGCTGCTGTTCTCCCACACGCTGACGAACCAGGTGATGCATTCGGTGCTTGCTGCGACACGTTTCAAAGTTCGCAACCGGCTGGGCCGGTGTCTGCTGATGTGCCATGACCGCGTCACCGGTGACACGTTGCAGATCACCCATCTCGCCCTTTCCGACCTGTTGGGAGTGCGGCGGGCAAGCGTCATGACCGATCTACAGAAGCTGGAAGGCGAAGGACTGACCAGATCCAACCGTGCCGCCGTCGTCTTCGTCGATCGACCCGGTCTGATCGACGCGGCGGACGGATGCTACGGCGGGCCGGAGATCGAGTATCGGCGAGTGTTCGAACGATGGGCCGACGCCCTGACAGGGGCTGAGGAGAGATAGGCTTGGACCAGCCTCGGCATGCAGTAGCGAGATCCTTCGGCAATAGCGTCGTCGAGACATCCGAAGGGTGCTGGTACAAAGATTATTAAGATCAGGCGCTTATCAATAAGTTCGGGAGCTGACCGAACATGACTGGCATCATAAGATCACGTCTCGGCAGTGGGCTGAGCCTCGTAGGCTGGCTGCGGTCCTTCGTGATCATGGTCTGCGCGGCCCTGACCGTGGCATTCGTCTACTACGAGTGGTCGACTCGCGAATCCCTGTTCCGGAAGGCCGAAAATGACGCTTTGATGTTGTCCACGTCGCTCGGCCAGCACGCTCAGGACACGTTCGAGATGGCCGACGTGCTAATGACAGCGGCATCCGCCCGGATTGCCGTGAGCGATCGGTCCCTGGCCGATCTCTATGTCATCGACGATGCCTTGGCAGAGCAGCTCCGGCAGGCGTGGCGCATCCGCAGCATAATGGCTTTCGACGAGAACGGGCGGCAATTCGTCTCGTCCCAGCCGCAGGTGCAGGACTGGTTCGATCTCTCGAGAACCGACGCGTTCGATTATCATGCCGTTCACACGGAAAACGGTCTTCGCATTGGTACGCCCGTCCGGAGTCCGACGAACGACGACTGGATTGTTCCCATCACGCGCCGTCTGCAGAAACCGGACGGTACTTTCGGCGGCAGCATGGTGGCTACCATCCGCATCAACTATTTCGTCGGGTTCTACAAAACCTTCGGGGATGCCGCCGGCTCCATCATCTCGCTCCTGTCCAAGGATGGGATTCTCCTCGCACGCTATCCGCTGATCGAGCCGATGATCGGTCGCAACTTTGCGGGCGACCTCTGGAAATCGGATGTCACGAAAAAGCGGTCCGGCACCTTGCGCAATTCGTCGCCGGTGGACGGCGTCGCCCGCTTCAACGGCTTCACCAATGTCGCGGACTACCCACTTGTCGTGTTCGTCGGTGTGGGCCGCGACGCCGTGACCGAAGTCTGGCTGCGGGATGCGGTGATGCCCCTGATCGCTGCGATCGGCCTGATCGCACTTTTCGGACTCCTCGGCATGAAACTCGTCAAACACGTGCGTCTGCGCCAGGAATCGCAGATGGCGCTCATGCTGCTTGCGCGGACTGACGGACTGACCGGTCTGATGAACCGTCGATCGTTCGACGAGGCGATGGGCAAGGCTTGGATCACGACCACGCCGACGAAGCCGGTTTCACTTCTGTTGCTGGACGTTGATCACTTCAAGGCCTTCAACGATGCATACGGTCATCCGGCCGGCGACAGCTGCCTGCGATTGGTCGCTTCCTCGATGACGGAGACCGTCTACAAGCCCGCCGACCGCGTTGCGCGCTATGGGGGAGAGGAGTTCGCGGTCCTCTTGCCGGATACGAATGAAGCGAGTGCCCTCATCGTCGCCGAGCGGATCAGGGTCTCGATCGAGCAACTCGGGATTCCGAACCGAGACAGCGCGGTCAAGCCGTTCGTCACGGTCAGCATAGGGATATCGACGCATCGCCCGAGCGAGGGCGCACGAAACACCGTAGACGAATTCCTGAAGGATGCTGACCGGGCATTGTACAAGGCCAAGCTGCTCGGACGGAACCAGATCCAGACCTCCAGCCTGTATGCCGTCCCGAGGCGGCCTCCTTCAGGGTCGGCGTCCCAAGGGTGATGAAGGAGACGGCCTTGCTCGATCCTCCGTTCTGCTCCATCCGATCTTTCAGCCGATCGACCCGGTCGGGCCCCTGTCCGCCACCGTCATTTCGCTATCGAAGGCAGGGAGCGCCTCCGGCACCGATCGTCCCTACAACGACCGTACGTGAACCGGCCTGAGTCTCTCGAACAATTCTTCAGGCCGATGCTTCCGGGGCATGTTCGACTTCCTACAAAGCACCAGACAGCTTGCTTCAGGATTATTCACCGGCCGGTGGGAGCCCGCCGGGTAGCAGCAGGCTCCATTTCAACGACCCCCTCGAGCTCGAAGATAAGCCCGGCAGGTGCGTAGGTCAGTTTGGCGACTCCACGGAAATAGCTGGCGACCATTCTTTCCATCAGCCGTGTTCCGAACCCCTTGCGCTCCGGTTGCGCGACGGATGGACCATCCGTTTCCTGCCACCGGAAGCAGAATTCGCCACCGGGTCGCCTGTCCCACGAGATCCCGACCTTGCCTTCGGTGACGGACAGGGCCCCATATTTCAGGGCATTCGTCGCGAGCTCGTGAACTGCGAGAGACAATCCGAGGACCTGGTCGGAGTTGAGCAACGCGGGGCCACCGATGATCGCGATTCGATCATCACCGCTTTGATGAGGCAACAGGGCCGACATGACGACCTCACGGATGTCGGCCTCGTTCCGCGTCGTCTGCGTCAGGATATCCTGGGCGGAGGACAGTGCTTGCAGCCGGCCGGCGATAGCGTCGCGACCTTCCTCGAGGGTCCTTGCAGTCCGGAAGGTCTGCGCCACGATCGCCTGCACGACTGCCAGGGAGTTCTTCATCCGATGGGAGAGCTCCATCGTAAGTTCCAGCCGCTGCTGTTCGGCCGCCCGCTCCTCGGTTCGATCACGCATGATCTTGAGGTAACCCACATGCCGCCCGGCAGAGTCCCGCAGGGGCATCATCTCTCCTGACCCCCAGAACCGACTGCCATCCTCGCGCATGTGCCAACGCTCGTCGATCGCACGCCCGTCTTCCCTGGCGCCTTTGCGCTCCCGGTCAGGAACTCCCATGGATCGATCCTCGGGGGTGAAGATGACGTCGATCGGTCGGCCGAGGATTGCGGCATCGGTCCATCCGAGCACATTCTCCGCTCCGACGCTCCATGACGTCGTCGTGCCGTAGAGATCCGAGCAGACGATGGCGAAGTCGACGGCGCTGTCGACGATTTGGCGGTGGCGGGTCTCCAGCGCACGCGATCTGCCGAGCGCCCGGCGGAGCTCCAGCTGCGTCTGCGCCTGCTTCGCCAGAAGCGACAGCGTCCGGATCTGATCGGTAGTGAGCTCGCGTGGCACATAGTCGAGCACGCAGACGGTACCTATAGGCATGCCCTCCGGCGTCTTCATCACGGCACCGGCATAGAAGCGGAGGCCGGGTTCCCCGACGACCAGGGGATTGCAGTCGAACCGGGGGTCCTTCAGTGCGTCGGGAACGACGATGAGATCCTCGGCGAGGATGGCGTGCGTGCAGAACGCGCCGTCGATCGGCGTCTCCCGGACCCCGAGACCGACCTCCGACATGAAGAACTGACGATGGGTGTCTACGAGATTGACCACGGCGATCGGCGTCCCGCACACCTGGGAAGCGATCAGGGCGATATCGTCGAAGTCGGCTTCCCTCGGCGCGTCCAGGATACCGTAGCTGTCCAGAGCTGCCGAGCGCTCGGCTTCGGGCCAGCTCGACCTCGAGATGGGAATCACGGAACTCAATGGTGTCTCCAGAGCAATCTGGAAGCGTTCTAACACCAAAACATCGATTTCACATGATCTCGGGAACCTCGTCGCGAGCTTTCCGAAGCCCCAAGCATGTGGTGCATGGCCCCGCTGCCAGAACAGGCGACCTAATCGACAGGTACGATCAGCACGCAGCGGAGCCCCCGCCAGTCGAAGTCCATGACAGCCCTGCCATCGAGTTCACCCTCGATGCTCGCCACTACCAGTCGAGTTCCAAAACCTTTCCGGGTAGGCTCTTCCAGGATCGGCCTGCCGCTTTCGGTCCAATGGAATTCGAGGCTGCGTCGTCCACCGATTTCCTGGATGCTCCATGCAATGTTCAGACGACCGCCGGGGATCGAAAGTCCGCCATGCTTTGCGGCATTCATCACGAGCTCATGGAAGACCATTCCGAGCGCGAGAGCGATGCGGGAGGGCAGTTCGAAATCCTCGCCGACCAGCTCGGCCTGGCCGGCGGAATAGGGCTTCAGCTCGTTCTCCAGGATCTCTCGGAGGCTGGCCTGTTCCCAGCCGGCGCGGGTGAGTACGTTATGCGTGGCCGACAGGGCCAGGAGACGAGCCTCGAAGTCGGCATGGAACTGCCCCATCGACGTGGCATGCCTTGCCGTCTGGCGCGATATGGACTGGACCGTCGCCAGCGTATTCTTGACCCGATGATTCAGCTCGTCGATCAGAAGGCGCTGCCGCCTTTCGCTTGTCTCGAGCTCGACGAAGGCTTTCCGACGATCAGTCACGTCGAGTACGACACCGACCATGCGGACTGGACGCCCGTTGCGTGTGTGTACCGTCCGACCTCTCGCGTTGACCCAGTTCCTGCCGGAAGCCAGGGGATACTCGATGTCGTAGTCCGTACCCGTTTCGACGGCGTGCGCCAGCTGTCTTTCGCGCTCCGCACGGCTGTCGGGCGCGATTCTGGCCAGAGCTTCGGCATAGGTCAGACCGTCTTCGGAGGAAAGGCCGAAGATCCTCTTTCCCTTCGATGATATCCGAAGCTCTCTGGTCCTGAGATCCAGCTCCCAGTAGCCGACGCCGCCGGCCTCCAATGCCGCCAGCACGTCGTCGCGCTGGTCATTAAGACTGGCCATGATCGCCAGGAACAGAAGCAGGATCGTCAGCGCGGCGACGGCGACCGCCAAGGCGATCGGCGGTGCCCCTTGGGAGACGGGCGCCGGTTGGGTGAGAAGGGTCAGCCGCAGGGCCGACATCGCGGTATAGTGCATGCCGACGATAGCCAAGCCCAAAATCACCGAGGCGACGATCTGGGAACCAGCCGAACGCGCTTTTCCGGCCACGAAGAGCGCAGCGGTCGAGGCGGCGACGGCGATCAGCAATGACACCCCGACCAGGCGGAAGTCGTATCCGAAAAAGACGGCCGTCTTGAGCGCGGCCATGCCGAGGTAGTGCATTCCGCAAATGCCGGCCCCCATCACCGCACCGGCTGCGAAGATCCGTCGTCGCGTGATGTTGTGGCCGGCCACGAAAAAGAACGCGCCTGCGGTTGATCCGACCGCCAGCACAAACGACAGCGCGGTCAGGCTCGGATCGTAGCTCACTGCGGATCCCGGATCGAATCCGAGCATGGCGACGAAATGCATCGACCAGATGCTGATGCCCATCGCCAGGGCCGCGGTCGCCAGCCACCCTGTCCGTGCTCGTCCTACATTCCTTCCGACACGACGGAAGATGTCGAGCGCAGTCCAGGATCCGAATACCGCGATCACGATGGAAAGGACGATGAAGATCGGGTCGTGGTGTGTATGATGCATTACGTCCTTCCGCCGTGTTCGCCGCCATTCTTAGCTGCGGCTCGGGTGAGCGGATAGAAGCAATCGGGAGTGGCGGGTTGAGCCTGGCGGTTCCGCCAGTCCCCAAGCCCCCTCATGGCCATCGGCACCGCCGAGAGATCAGGATCGCGGTGGGCCTGGCATCATGCAGCCCGTCACCACGCAGAATGGCAACGACCGACAGAATCGGTATTGCTGAGCTTTCCGCAGGGATGCTCGAGAACCAACCGGATGGATCTGAAGAGCTTGGTTCGAGGTTACGTCACCGAAAGTCATCATTATTTAATACGATCATAAGCATCGTGGCTATCAAACCGCAGGCTGGTGGGAAATCCGCATGAACGACCTGCAGCGCGAGCACCGACGCCTAGAAGCGTTGCATGCGCTCGAAATCATATCTTCCGGACGCGATCCGGCAATGGATCAGATATGTGCGCTGGCATGCGATATCTTCAGCGTCCCCGTTGCCGTCGTGACGCTGCTGGACGCCGAACACCAGTGGCTCAAAGCGCGGTGCGGTCTCGACGTCGAGTCCACGCCACGAGGGGTGGCGTTCTGTAACTACACCATCCAGTCCGACGATGTCCTTGTCGTTCCGAACGCTCTCGAAGATAAGCGTTTTGCCTCGAACCCTCTGGTGACCGATGGTTTGAAGATCCGCTTCTATGCCGGTGCTCCCCTCGAGCTGGAGCCGGGCATCCGGCTCGGAGCCCTGTGCCTGATCGACTACGAACCTCGATCGTTTTCCGAGCAGGATCGCCATCGCCTTGCCCAGCTGGCGCTGCTGGTGGTGAGCCAGATACGGCTCCATGCCGCGAATCTCGAGCTGAAGACGAAGGCGGAGCAGCTGGAAGCGCGCCAGGCCGAACTGGAGTGGACGGCCACGCACGACGGCCTTACCCGGCTGCCCAACCGTTCGCTCTTCCAGGAAAATCTTCAGGCGGCCGTCGAAACTCCCGAAACAGGTGTCGGCGGCTTGATGATCATCGACTTGGACGAGTTCAAGCAGATCAACGACACGCTCGGACACGAAGCTGGAGACGCTCTCCTCGTCGCTGTCGGCGAACGTCTGTCGTCGCTCGTCGAGGCTCCGGCCATCGTGGCTCGGCTCGGCGGCGACGAGTTCGCGATCCTCACCCCGGACGTTCCCGACGTGACGAAGCTGCTCGAGCTTGCGGAGAGCGTCACCAGGGAAGTCAGTCAGCCGGTCCAACATGACCGCTACAGCTTCAACTGCACCGCGAGCGTCGGAATCGCTGTCTTTCCGGATCATGCCTGCACGCCAACCGAGGTCCTCCGAAGTGCGGACCTCGCTCTGTACACGGCGAAGGGCGAAGGGCGTAACAGGGCGGTCCTCTACTATTCCGAACTCAGGGATCGCTTCCAAGAACGTGTCGACGTCCTCGACCGCGCACGCCATGCCCTCGAGAACAAGGCGATCATCCCCTATTACCAGCCCAAGGTCCCGTTGATAACGGGCGAGGTCGTGGGCTTCGAAGCACTGCTTCGCTGGCGCGATCCGATCCTCGGAATACAGCCGCCGAAGACGATCTGGGAAGCTTTCAGCGATCCTGTCCTTTCCATCGCGATCGGTCATCGGATGCGCCAGATGGTGTTTGCCGATATGGTGGAATGGACGAAGCTGGGCGTCGCCTTCGGAGCGGTTGCGATCAACGTGTCCGCCGCAGAGTTCACCCGGGGAGACTTCGCGAAGCATATCCTGGACAGCCTCGATGCAGCCAGCTTGCCGACAGACGTCCTCGAGCTAGAAGTCACGGAAACCGTCTTTCTCGGCGACGGATCGGGCGTTATCGGCGAAGCACTTTCGCAGCTGAGCGATGCCGGCATAGGCTTGTCGCTCGACGACTTCGGCACCGGCTATGCGTCGTTGACGCATCTCCGCCAGTTTCCGGTCGGGTGGCTCAAGGTCGACCGGTCGTTCATCTCCGACATGACCCAGTCACGCGAGTCGGCGTCGATCGTCGGTACCGTCATCGAACTCTCGCACAGCCTCGACATCGGTGTCGTCGCCGAGGGGATCGAGACCATGGAACAGTTGGACATGCTGAAGGCATGGAACTGCGAAGTCGGGCAGGGTTACCTCTTCGGCAAGCCCATGGAGGCCGGTCTCGTTCCGGGGATGCTGGCGACGTGGTCATTCCCGGAGGCAAAGGAATACCGCAGGGCTTGAAGCCCGGCATGCCTGCGAAAGCGTGTGCAGGTGCAGCATTAACCGCGCCTTGACGCTTCGGTAGCAGACTGCCCGCCGGGGTGGAAAGTCAAATGCTCAGTGTCGATATTGATCTAATCGGAGTGCCGGCCTTCGTGATCGACGTAGGCGAGAATGGCGGACTTCGCCTGGCTGCGATCAACCGAGCCGACGAGCTGGCGACAGGACTGCGGGCATCTGACGTGGTTGGGCGCCCAATCGAGGAATTCCTCCCGCCCGATGTGGCGGCTCATGTCATCGCCCGGTATTCTGAATGCGTCGTCAAACGTGCGTTCCACGAATACGACGAGATGCTTCGGATACCCGGAAATACACGCTGGTGGCGCACGACCTTGACGCCATTGCTCGAGCCTACGACTGGCAGAGTGGTGCGCATCGTCGGGATTTCCGTCGAGATCACGGAGAGGAAGCAGACAGAGGACTACTTGAAGGAGACGGCCTTTCTCGATGCTTTGACCAGTCTGGCGAACCGGCGTCGTTTTGAAATCGATATCGAGGATTCCATGGCCGAAGCCGTCTACACCGGACGCGGATTCGGCATCGCCGTCATCGACCTCGACGGCTTCAAGCCCATCAACGACAGGTACGGACACCGCCGCGGCGACGACGTGCTGCGGCACGTCGGGTCGCTTCTGAAGCTGGCGGCCCGCGGGAATGAGATCGCCGCACGCATAGGCGGAGACGAGTTCGCCATGCGGTTTGCAGCCAAGTCTGAAACGGAGCTGAACGGAAAGGTCGATGCGCTCAGGATGCTGCTCGACCGAAGCCTGAACGTCGCCGACATCGAGGTCGGGGTGGGAGCGAGCGTCGGATCGGCGATGTGGGCCGGTTGCCAGTCCTTCGGCGAACTCTTCGACATCGCCGACGCCGACATGTATCGCCGCAAGGCGCTCAGGAAATCGATGGCGGCCTGAGCAGCGACTCCTTCTGTGACGTCCGGGACCAGGGCGTCGCATGCGCGACGTCCAAGAAGACGCCGCCGTTCGGCAGATCGCCGGCAAAGACGCTTGCATCGCCGGACGTGACGACGATCGTCACGGGTGGCCACCGGTCGCGGACGGTATGAGCGAGTTTTAAGGCATCCTTTATCCACGGCGCCTTCATATCCACGAAATGGACGCGTACGTCTTCGTGCCGCTCGAGCACGGTGATGGCAGCGTCGGCATCGCACGTGCCGTACGCCGCGAACCCCGCCTCGGCTTTCGAAGGCTGTTCATGAGGACGAACGGCTCGCTTTCGACGACAAGGACAGCGTATCTCGGCATCAAAACCTCCCTGCGACCTAGCAGCGAGTTAGAAGGAAGAATTCGCAAGACCGTCGTCATGATCTCCAGTCTCGACGAGAAAAGGCTGGGCTATGCGTTGGGTGCGACCGACTACCTGGTGAAGCCGGTCGAATGGGACAAGCTAAAAGGCGTCATGGATCGCTTTCGTGAACCGCCCGGCGGATTGGTCCTTGCAGTCGACGACGATGTGGACACGCTCGCCCGCTACGGTACGATGCTCCGCAAGCTCGGGTTCGAATTCGCCTCCGCCGCGAATGGTCGACTTGGGCTGGAAACAGTCGCGGAACGACGGCCCGACCTTATCCTCCTCGACCTCAACATGCCGGTGATGGACGGGTTCGACTTCCTTGAAGAACTTCGTGCCAAGGTCGAATGGGCGGACATTCCGGTCGTTGTCCTGTCTTCGATGGACCTGACGAACGAAGAGCGCAGCACGCTCAACGCCGCGGCAGATCAGGTTCTGTCGAAGGGTGAGATGTCCTTGCGACAGTTGGCGGCTCGAATCCGAGATGTGTTGCCGGCACCCGCGCTCGCGGACCCAGAGACATGACGGTGAGGAATGCCTGAAGCATAACCGATTGCCTGCTCTCGGGCGCCTTTATCGCGTGTCGCCGACGACCGGAAGCACTCGCTTCGACCACCGCAGCGCATGCAGCTCGGAAGTCGCACTATCATGCGCCGGACCATCGCTTCAGGACGACCGATGCGTTGACACCGCCGAAGCCGAAAGCGTTCGACAACGCAAATCGGGCGTCGGAGTGGCGGGTCGTGGTGCCGATCAGATCGAGACCTTCTGCCGTTTTGTCCGGAGCCTCCAGGTTCAGATTAGGTGGAAGCAGACCGTCCCGTAGCGCAAGCAGCGAGACGATCGTTTCGAATACGCCGGCCGCACCCAGCAGATGGCCCGTCGCTGATTTGGTCGACGAAATCGCGGGTCCTTTTCCGCTGCCAAAGACGGTCCGGATCGCGGCGAGTTCGCTTGCATCGCCGATCGGAGTCGAGGTGGCATGCGCATTGATGTAATCGACTTCTTCAGGGTCAATACGCGCCATATTCAGAGCAAGGCTCATGGCCCTCCGTGCGCCATCACCATCTGATCGTGCCGCCGTTAGGTGATGGGCATCGGCCGTGGTCCCGTAGCCCAGGATTTCCCCGAGCGGTACAGCTCCCCGTTCCAGCGCATGGTCCAGACTTTCCAGAACGACCATGCCGGCTCCCTCTGCCATCACGAACCCGTCCCTCGACTGGTCGAAGGGTCGGGAGGCGGCTTCCGGACGATCGTTGAAGCCGGTGGACAAGGCTCGCGCTGCCCCGAAGCTGCCGAGGGTTACCCGATCGATGCATGCTTCCGACCCGCCGCACACGGCAACATCGGCTTCGCCGCTGCGGATCAGCCGCATACCGTCGCCGATGGCCTGAACGCTGGCGGCGCAGGCCGTCACGGGGGCGCCGATGGGCCCCTTGAACCCGTATCGTATGGAGACCTGTCCAGCCGCGTGATTGATGAGGAAGGACGACACCGTGTAGGGAGACAATCGCGCCGCTCCCCGCTCCCGCACCGTATCCACGGCATTCAGCATGCTGTGGAATCCGCCGATGCCGGACGCGATGATCGTTGCCGTCCGCTCCTTGCCGATCGCATCCGGTACCCAGCCGGATTGTTCTATGGCCTGACGAGCGGCCTCGAGAGCGAAATGGATGAAACGGTCCGTCCTGCGCTGATCCTTGACCGAGACAACCTTATCGACATCGAAGCCGCAGGTGCCCTCGGCTATTGAAGGGACGATTCCCGCGACCTTGGACCCGACGTCGGTCACGGACGGATCGGAAAGACGCCGAATGCCCGATCGACCCGCGACGAGCCGTTTCCAGGCTGTTTCGACACCGACGCCTAGCGGGGATACCACCCCCATACCCGTGAACACGATGCGGCCTCGACGATCAGATGTCATCAGATATGCCGTCTACTGGTGCGTCTTTACGATCGCTGATCAACTTGCCAACCGGCCTCGCCTGGTTTCGGAAGCGCACGAAACCGATGACCAGCGTCTCTACCTCTTCGGAGCCCGTCGGTCGAGGCTACGAAGGGTAGCGACTGCCGCCTGTATGCCGACGCTCAGATGATGGTGTCGAGGAACCTGACTTTGTTTGGCGAGCGGTAATCGAGCCGTTTCTCGAGTGCCTGCAACAAGAACGACAGCTCGCGTTCCCGGTGTTCGTCTTCGGGTGCCAGCCATCGCAGATCGCGGCGAACCTCGGCCATGGCCGTCAGCCCCCCGAGCGAGAGGATCATCTGCCCCGCGGTGAC
>NZ_JBUZWE020000025.1:0-21491 GCF_055730135.2 Mesocryomonas lacus
GATCCCCGTCGGATCGAGCATGTAGATCGCGTAGTCCGTGACCGAGTCGACGAGAAGCTCGAAGCGGCCTTCTGCAATCGAGCTGTTTTCGTCTTTCATACAGAATCACCCCAGCTCACACGTAAGACATTGAAGCAACGAGTAACGGATTTGTGCTCTCCGATCCGTACTGTTGACGTACGAACGCTCTCGCTTCTGAACATCGCCAAGAAGAACCTCAAGTTCGGTGGCGTATGTGACTTGACGGACGAGGCTTCCCGATCGGCATGGATGTCCAAGGTCGATGTCGCCGAGGTCTGGGGTGTCGGCCCAGCCTTGGAGCGGAAGCTAATCGGTATTGGCGTCGAGAAGGTCTCACAGCTTCGGGATCTCGATCTAACACTGGCTCGCCGGCTTCTGTCCGTCGTCGGTGAGAGGACCGTACTGGAATTGCGGGGAGTGCAGTGTCTAGCGCTAGAGCACGTCGCCCCGCAGCGGAAAGGCTGTGCGGTGACGAGATCCTTCGGCAAACCCGTAACGACGCTGGCGGGCATCTCGAGGCCGTGTCGGCATATGCGAACAGAGCCGGCGAGAAGCTGCGCCGCCATGGCCTGGAAGCCTCGCATCTGTCTGTCTTCATGCACACGTCCGAGTTCAATCCACGTGATCCGAGGTATTCAGCTTCGACGACGGTGCATCTGCCGGAAGCGTCAAACGATACCCTGGACCTCATCAGGGCCGCCCAAAGGGGTGCCAGGGCAATCTATCGAGATGGATACCAGTACGCGAAGGCCGGCATCATAATGGACGACTTAATCCGCGCTGGCACCGCACCGCGGCCGCTTTTAGATCGACGGGATCGGGAGCATTCCGACAGGCTGATGGGCGTGATCGATGCGGTAAACGGACGGTTCGGCCGGGGGACAATCGCCCCCGCAGCCGCCGGCTTCCGCCAGCAGTGGGCGACTAAGTTCGACATGCGGTCGCCACGCTTCACAACGAGGATAGCGGAATTGCCAAGGGTAACGGCATAGCATGCGAGGCTACGTCAGGGATGGGATGCTGCTTGCGCGGCGAGGACTGACCGCTGACCGCCGATCCATATTATCTCACCATAGGCCATCTTTTTGCGGGCAAGGTGACGTTGCCTGACCGCGCCCTGTTCTTCACAAGGCCCTACAGCCCGGAAGCCATCGAAGCGGCTAGGCGGCGATTCTTGAAGTAGGCTACATTGGTCCGAGGTCGGCAGGGGTTCGCTTATCCAACGGAGCCGTGGACTCAGCACCCGCCTGGTCATGGCCCTCCTGCCAGTCTCGGAATTTATTCGATCCAGCTTTGTATGGGTTGTCGCACCGGGCGACTCCGTCCTTTTGCGCTTTCCAGCCGGCAGTTCTAGCTTCGTTGATCATGTGATTCCCTGCATCGGGGGTATGGTGCCGCTACCATGCAATCGTCTGGGTGAATGGTGACCAAAGGGCGCGTTCACCTAGCATTCAGGAAGTCGGAAACCTCGAAAAGTTCAGTGACGGTATCGAACTTATCCATGCCCGATCGCATTCAGGGAACGAATGGAGGATCGATAGAATGAAATCTGCAGCAGCCGCATTTTTGGCCATCTTTCTAGCCTCCTCGCCAGTCGTTGCCAGCGATTTTCGCTACGAGAACGACACTTACGGCACGACCGCTCGCTTTCCTTTGGAGGCTTTCCCTGAGGAGATCCCGGCGACACCAGAGGGTGCGGTCTGGCAGTCACGATCGGGGGCGCAGATTGTCATCTACGGACGGGAGAATGAAAGGCGCGAGAACCCTACATCCATGTATCGCTGGAGAGCGTCCCGGGATGACGTCACCTACCATAAGGGCGGCAAGGAATGGCTGGTGGTCTCGGGCTATCTGAAGGACGGCAGGATTTTCTACGAGCGTTACATCTTTCGTGGCGGCCTGATCCATTCCGTCTCGATCCGGTATCCCGTGAAACTCAGGAAGGATTATGATCGGTTGCTCGGCCCGATCACCAACAGCCTTAATGGCCCTTCCGGATAGCTGCACCCGGTATTCGACCCGAGGTCATCCCCGAACGGGCTGACCAATACGCTGTCTTTTTCACCGCTATCCCCACTGTCAGCTGTGATGAGACGCTCATGTTAGCAGGCTAAATTCTTTGATTTCCGATGTTTAAGCAACCTCAATCTGCTCAGTGCGTCTCTCTTCAAGGTAATCGCTCGCAGGAGAGACTATGGTGGCGTTCCTCGCAAAAATTGGCGCAGCGATGCGGGTAATGCCGACTCTGTCGGAAACGGATCACGGCATCATCGAGGCGATGATTGAAATCGGCGCGGGGGTGAGTGAAATCGCGGAAACGTTCGGATATCCGCTCAATCTCATCGAACAGGTTAAGGCGACCCAGCCGATATCGCCTTTCCGTGTGCACCTATAAATCTTCAGTTGGTTTGCCGACCGCGCCGGGGATCTGGCGTAAAAGGACCTTCGCCGAGCCCTCGGATTATTCTGAGCAATGACAACGCATTGTCCGCCTCAGAGAAAGACATTCCTTCCAGAACCTTTTGGCGCACCCGTATGGGCAATTTCGTGCTGGAGTCGATCACGCTCCACTGCCCGCCATCAGTCTCGCAAAGGACCGGCTCCATTCTCGTCGCATCAAGAGCCATTTCTGCCGCCCTAATGATTATTTAGCCATCAAAGTGTCCGGCTAACTAATCAAGCGACCTAGCGAAGGTTCCCTTTTGCATACGATATTGAACGGCGGCCGCTGAGGTAGATGAAACAGATACGTTATTTGGCGAAGGCCATGGTATGGGCTGAGTCCTAGGCGGTGTGGACAAAGTGTCTGATCCATAGTCGGATGGATGCGACGGGGACGAAGCCGAGAAAGCTATTGGCTGTCTTGTCGTATCGCGTCGCCAGCCGCCGACTGTGTTTCAGCTTTGAGAAGCATCGTTCGACGAGGTTTCGCAGGCCGTAAATGTATCCATCTATGACGGGTTGGATCTTGCGGTTTCGCTTTGCAGGGATGACAGCGGCGACGCCTCGGGCCTTGAGGTCGGCAAGGATGAAGTCGGCGTCGTATCCCTTGTCGGCGAGCAGGACGCAGGGCTTGGGACCGGGCTGGTCCATGACCGGCGCATAGCCCTTCATATCAGAGACCTGACCGCCGCTCAGCGTGATTGCGACCGGGAGGCCTCGAGCATTGCTGCGGAGATGGATCTTGGTCGAGAAGCCACCGCGAGAGCGCCCAAGACCTTGGTCCTGATCCCCTTTTTTAGCGCGCCGGCGGCGTGTTGATGGGCTCGGATGATGGTAGAATCTATCATCTGAACGCTGTCGTGGCCCGTGCCGGTCTCATTCAGCGCCTCCAGCATCACGTCCCAGATCCCCGCCTGCGTCCAGCGCCGGAACTGACGATAGACCGAGTTCCAGGCACCGAAATGGCTGTGCAAATCACGCCACGCCGTCCCCGTTCGGGCGATCCAGAACACCCCATCGAGCACCAACCTATGATCGCGAGGACGCCGACCTCGCCGCGGACCTTTCTCGACCACGAACGGCTCGAAGAAGGCCCATTCCGCATCCGACATCAAACCTCGAACCAACGCCGCTCTCCGCAAAGAGCAGCCTTGAATCAGTCACCAGGTGATTTGGGAATCCCCTTTGTCCACACCGCCTAGGTTTTGCGGGATGCGGCGGCGTCCATAGCCGCTCGAACTGCTTGCTTCTCAGGGCTTCCTGCATTCTGCTGCAGAAACCGATCTACTGGAGTGGTCGTTTCCCATCCCAGCTGAAGCAGCGTTCGCTCGATGGATAACCGAGAAGCCACCAGCGCCATCTGTCGCCAAGGACCAGGCGTCGCCGTTCGAACTACGGTAGACCAAGTCCCCCTCAATGGCGCCAGCCGACACAGGGGGAAGGTAGCCGAGCTGCAACAGCATATCCGTCACCAACACGCGGATTGCCTTGCCCTTGGTCTCCAAATTCTTGTCAGCGATAAATGCATCGAGGGCGGATAGCAGCTCACTTGCCTTGAGGTCGTCTGCATTCATGTACGAGTGGTCCTTACATCACCGATCGTGCCGCGGCCTCGATATCCGTGTCCATGTACTGATCGGCCAGCATGCCAGCGATGTGGTTGCGGGCGAGCTCCAAGACGGCTTCGGCGACCTCGGCTTCACTCCAGCCTGCGGCCACGGCAGCAGTAATCACGGCCTGGAATGTCGGCACGATCGCGAATTCACAGTCGATGCCGCGGTCAGGGTGCTCGGGCGGATGTTTTGGGGCGGTGATATCCATGGCGACGACCTAGGGCGATCAGACTTCAACGACCAGCGGTTCTGCTGTCGTGGTGCCCGCATGAATCCAACGCGACACCTTGCCGGTCCTGGTAACGACGTCGATGTCCTCCCGAGGCTCCTTGTAAGTGACGATGACGGTAGGGCCGTTGTGCGGTTCATCCAGTGCGGCCAGAATGAGCCCGACATCGGGCTTGTGCATGCCAATGAAGCGAACCCCCTCGATCGTAGTGGCATCACGCTCGAGGAACCGTAGTCGGAGATTTTTCTTCGACTGACGGCGCCCCTCAGCCAGTAGCCGCGATCTGTTCGTCCCATCCAGTTCCATCAGCCCAGCGATCATTACGACCGGCTTCTGGAATGACAGGCTGGCCTTATAGAGCGCCTTCACCGGGGCGCCGGCATAATCCCCTGCGATGACAATGATGTCGGCTGTCATGCCCGCTGCCCCGGTCTGCGACGAGATAATCAGCAATTTCGTCATGCAGTCCTCAAACGAAGATCGTTGCTCCGACCGTCAGCATGGCGGCAGATGTCGCGCTGGCCTGCCACACCGGCGCAAAAGTGGCGAGTGCGGCCGATCGAACGTAGGCCATGCCATTACCGAGCGCTGGCTAGCGCCACAGGTAGCGCAATGGTGCGATGTCACTCCGGCGTGCGGTATTGGGCGCCTGTCATGGCGGACGGCCGGTTGTCATTGTCTGCACGGTTCATGTTTAATTACCCCGTTACGAAAACGAGATCTGAAAAAATGAGCGGCTGGGTTTTGATATTTTTTCTGATCGTGAGCATCGCGATCCCAACATTCGCTCTTGGCGTCATGGCAGGCCGATATCTTGAGTGAACGTAAGGCGACGATGTCCAAATGCTCGGATGATGTCCGTCTCGGTGTGGCGCCGGTCTCTTCGTAATCCGCATGGCGGTCGGGCTGCACCGTAGCGCTTTGGCATATCGACGAGTTCCCACCACTGCGATTTGGCTTCCGACAAGAACGGTTTTCGAAATCAATCACCGGCGATAATGTCTGCATGCCCTGCACCATATGCAGATTTCAATTTAGAGGCATGTCATGATCGGTCGATGGTTCAACGAAGGCGTCGAAGCACACGGCAGAAGGATTCTCGCTAACGATTGCCCGTATCCTATGGGTTCAGAGCAGCAGGGCCAATGGCTGGCCGGATGGACCCAGGCGCAGGGTCGCGCCACGACAAGGCAGCCAAGAGCTATTGCTGAGCCGCATAAAGATACGGAATAGTTTCAAAGCCGCCTCAGTCTTGCCGGACTACAGCCTTTTCGCGTGCGGCTCGAAGTTCGGCAGACTTACGCCTGCGCGCAGCCATTTCCTGTAAGGCGAGCTCGAGACCCGCTCCATTTTCGTGGCGCTCTTCAAGCCCCGAAAATAGTGATGCTCGACCATGTGGCTGACGTCTTTCGGCTTGTGAATGCCCTTCTCCCTGTGAGGAGGACAGATGTACGCGCGAGCAAACGAGCAAACATTTTCAGGTGTTAACTATTCACTGACCGTGCGGTATCAATCAATTCCCAATATTGAGCTTTTACCGGGCAGCCACAAGCTGCGGCTTGGCATGGAAGGTCACCAGAAGTTTCCCGCTTCGGGAAATGGTCCAGTCCACCGTCGCCGACTGTTCAAAAACATCTTCGTCCACCGCCTTACAGGCGCCGTAAATTTTGTCTGCAGAGGAGCCACTGAGCCGCATCTGTAGGGACATGTCGGATTCGCAGTCAGCCACATTTTCGTACGCGACCATAGAGGCCGGCAGTTCTGTACAAATTGATGCGTTAGTGTTGCAGCCAACTAGCAGCATCAGTGCAGCGATGTGTTCCATACAAGCTCTCCCTCGGTCAAGGAAAGCCGGGAACTGGCTAATGGTTCCTGTGGTCTGCCCGTCCGATGGTACGATCCTCCCTCATCGGCAACAACGAATTGAACGGAGATAGAATGCTGGTAGCAAGGATCGTCATGACCCTCGACTGCCTGGTTCAGTGACGGTTAAGCGGCGTTGGCGTTTTTACGCGCACCCTTTCGGGCAGGCTTCTCTGGCACCGGTTCATTTACCGGTTCCCTCCTCTTGCGCCCAAGGCCAAAGCTCATTGCCAACGCAGAGCGCCTTGTGGCGTAATCCGCAGCCACCATCGGGTAATCAGACGGCAGGCCCCAATTGCGACGGTAGTCGTCCGGCGTCATGCCAAACTTCGTCATTAGGTGGCGCTTCATCGATTTGAAATGTTTTCCGTCCTCCAGGCAGATAATGTAGTCCGGTGTCACCGATTTCTTGATGGGAACCGCCGGCACCGGAACGACTGGCTCAGGAGTCGCGGCTGGGGCAGTGCTAAGCGAACCAAGAGATTTGTGTATGCTAGCGATCAAGTCTCCGATCTCGTCTGTCGTCACACAATTGTTCGCGACGTACGCAGCGGCGACCGAAGTGGTCAGTGCAAGGAGATCATCGTCCTGTGCTTTATCGTATTCCATAAATTTTCTTTGGGCCTAGTTAGAAATATTACCTATAAACGCGATTTAGCATCGATCGCCAGTATTTCAATACAGTAACCGCTACCCGTCGGCTAAGCTCGCGGGCAGCATTCGAAATAGGCCTCGGCTAATAGGACGAGATGCATGCTCATTGGCAACACGCCAAGGGCCTTCGCGATAGCCGTGGGCCCTCGCCTTTTGCTTCGATCCTGCGGATCTATCCGGCAATGTCGTCACCTTGTACGCGCGGTAGGCGGCAGCAGCATTGGCTGCCTCTATGCCGGTCTGTTCGTTTTCCCTTGGAGAACTATCGCTCAATCACGCCAATCCCGATGGGGCACATGGCACGTCCAGACGAAGTTTTTCCGGATCCCCGTTCTACTCAGTGACAAGATGAACGTCCTCATCGGTACGGATTTTTAAATCAGTGACGGAATGCGACAGATCTAATCACAGTTACGAACTATATTTCGCATCTAATTATTGGGCTGGAACGTGGAACATCTTCTTTCCAGCTTTCAAATAAGGTCGGCGCCTAGTAGGCAGCCGTCCCATGCGGGTCGGCCGCTGTCGACCCTCTCAAGACATTCAGCATCCATTTGCGCGCTCCCATTAGCGGACGTCTGAGTCCGACCGCCTTTCAGTAACTTCGAGAAACGAGCGCAGTTAGCCTAACCTCGTGTCCATCAGACCGGCAGCAGGCCAAGGTGCCCACGTGATACGACAAGGTATCTACGGCACGAACCAGTAGTTCACCACGTGAAAAAAGATCGGCGCCGCGTACGTTACCGAATCCATCCGGTCCAATGCCCCGCCGTGCCCCTCGATCATCGTGCCCCAGTCCTTGGCACCGAGCGAGCGCTTGATGGCAGAGAGCACTAAACCGCCGCAGAAGCCGGAGACGACAATGGCAAGTGCGATCGCTCCCGCTTCAAGCGGTGTGAACGGCGTGATCCAGAACAAGCCAGCGCCGAGTATTGTTGCCGAAAGCCCGCCGCCGATCAGACCCTCCCAAGTCTTCGACGGGCTGACGTGTGGTGCGATCTTGTGCTTCCCAAACAGTTTTCCAAAGACGTATTGGAACACGTCGCTGAGCTGAACAACGGCGATCAGAAAAAACAGGAGCAGAAAGTTTTTACTCTCAAAGCCCGGAATTGGCAGCATCAGGAGCGCCGGGCCATGGCTGATGCAGTAGACGGTCAGCATCAGGCCCCACTGGATCTTCGCCGTCCGCTCAAGAAAATTTAGGGTCTCGCCCCGCATCACCGAAAGCACTGGCAGCAGTAAGAAGGCATAGGTCGGGATCGCCATCGAAAACAGCGTGATCCAGTCGATGTAGATCAGGTAGTATTGCAGCGGGATGAACAGGTAGAAGGCCACCGCCACCGCCCGGTGATCAGCAGGCCGCGTCGGCGTCAGCGTTATGAATTCTCGAAGGCAATAGAACGAGGTTAGCGCGAACAGGACGAGTGTGACGGTCTTGCCTAGCAGGAAGGCTGCGCCGAACACGGCGACCATGCCCCACCAAGCTTTTGTCCGGGCATTTAGGTTCGCGACAGTTTCACGCCCCGCATCTGTCGTCACTCGTCGCTTGAGGATCTGGCCGACTGCAGTAGCGACTAGGAGAATCGCGGCGATGCCAGCGAACAGCGTCAGCGTAGTGCTATCCATAATTGATCCTCATGTCGCCGGCACGGCCAGTGCCGTCACCGCATCGCGGGCGCGGGCGAGGAAGGCCGCCTTATCCTCGCCGTCCAACACCCGGATCGGAGCGCCGAAACGGGCGCTGCAAGCAATTGGCGCCGGCAGATAGGCGCCCTTAGGATAGGCCCGGCTGAGATTGTCGAGATAGACCGGGATCAGCTCTGCCTGTGGAAAGGCGCACGCAAGATGATAGAGCCCGGCCTTGAACGGGCCCGGCAGCAGTTCCGTGCCCCGCGTGCCCTCTGGAAAAATGATCAGCGAGGCACCGTCGGATAGCTTCTCCGTCAGTGGCGCAAGCGGATCGCCGCCAGCGGTTCCCCGCTGACGATGGATAAGTACGCAGTTCAGGAGTGTCAGCGCGATGTGCCGGCGAAATTTCGTCTTGCCCCAATAATCCGCCGCGGCCACCGGATGCGTGGTCCTACGGAGCGCATGCGGCAACGCCGCCCAGAGAACGATAGTGTCGAGATGGCTACCATGGTTGGCAAAATAGATGCGTTGCGCGAGCGTCGGCGCCGAGCCGACCCAGCGTGCTTGGCCGCCGATCAGGAAGCGTGTCAGCCCGGTAATCGCCGCGCGCAGGATCGAGCGCTGCATCATCGACGCGCCTCCAACCCGGCGGCAATTGTCTGCAACCGCCGCAGGCCCGTAAGCGCAGCACCGATGACCACCACCGCTAGGATGACCTGTATTGAATACACCGTACCCCAGACCATTACCTCTCCCAGACCCAACAGGCAGCCGAGCGTCAGCGCCGCCATCCGCTGCGGCTTTGCCATTGGTCCACGAAAATCTTGTGGCAAGCCATGCGAGGCGCCTACAGCGCGGACATACGCCGTGAACACCGCGAGGATGCCCGCGACGAGGCCAAGCCACAGAAGTCCGGCGGCACAGCCGAAACCCGCGAGCAGCAGCGCATCTTCGAGCCGGTCCGGCACTTCGTTGTAGAGTGCCCCGGTTGCCGAGCCACGCCCACCCTCGACTGCGACCAGCCCGTCCATCAGGTTGCAGACAAGCCGAAGTTGTATGCAGAGGGCGGCAAGAAGGAAAAGCCATGGCCGTTGGAACGCCGCGACCAAAGCCGCTGCACCCAGCGCCGCGAATAGGATGCCAAGCAGGGAAATTTGGTTGGCGGTGATCGATGTCGTCAGCAGGAGGCGCTGAGTGGCCGCTGCCCATCTAGACTGACGTGAGGCGAGCGGGCGACGATCAGCCGTCTGCATAAAATTACGATCCCGTTTCAGTGATATCTTCGTGTAATCCAAATTGTAATGAAGGCCAATCGCTTGCAGCTGGGAATGACGGACCAAAGAAACGCGAAGCAGGCGACATGCTGGAGAAGCAGAGAATGTGAGGCCTCAGCAGCAAAATGGCGACTGCCATCGGTACGTTCGGAATGGAAAAAGGGTGGCCATCATAGGGCTGGCTAGCTATCGAGAACTTCTCAACGATACAATGATAAATTGATGTTTACGCTGTGATGAAGCGCGCAGCGGTTGAGCTTCTGCAAAGGTGCTATGGCTTTCCAAGGAGCAATCTAGGCAGCATGGTCTCGGTAGCGTAAGCCGTGGTTGCACCGAGGGTGACTGGGCAGTTGGAGTCGAATTCGGCCATTAAGCCGTCAAGGTCGAGTCAAAGGCGAGGAACGTTCAAGCGGCTTCATCTTGGAACGGTAGCCCCGCGGCGGTGATTTCATCCGAAATGTCGCCAAGCACTTGCTTGAGGTGCTTGATTTCCGCGGAGACCTCGCCGCGTCGCCGGTGTAGCGCCTCAATTACCTGATCTTCCGACTTGGCTCCGAGCAGCTGCTTCACCTCGACGAGCGAAAAGCCGAGGTGGGTAAAGTGCGTGATCTTCTGCAGGCGGGCCACATCAGCATCAGTGTAGACGCGGCGCCCACCCGAGATGCGCTTCGGCGGAATTAGGTGAAGCTCTTCATAGAAGCGCAGCGTGCGTTGCGTGACGCCGAACAACGCAGCGACGTCGCCGATGGTGTGCGGATGGGTATCTCTAATCGCGGCCAACTGGCGCTCCTGTTATTTGAGCCTTTGCGCGGCAGGAACTCTGCGGAATCACCTGATCAAAGCCATAAGCGATAGCTTCGCGCCAGCCACAGCGTCGATCCTTAGTAACCAGTGGCGTTTGAATCCCGTCGTTGAAGCAGGTTCTCTGAGCGACGCTGTCCTTGCACGGTGCAGCGTCGCTCCGTTCGGAATGCGCGATACTGGTGGACGCAGGTTCAGGAAATGTCGATCGTTACGATATCGCTGTCATAGGCCTCTGATGCGCTCTCCAGCAGTTGGTCCAAAAAGTCGGCCGTCCGCGAGCCACTGAAGCGATCGTAGGGCGTCATTCGCCGCCCATATCGCTGCGGGACATCAGCCAGGACGACCCAGTTCGAAGACGCCAGAGGATACTGTCAAACACTCGCCGACCGCAGACACGGGTAATCCCACGGCTGTTTTTGGACACTAGCGGCGCAATGATTGACCATTCCTTATCGTTCAGTTCGCGATGCCGGCCGAATGCCCGCTTATGGGGACACTCCCTATTTTGCACGCATAGAGAATTCCTTGACAAGCTCACTGAGATAGTGAGCAAATTTGCAGCTAAATGTTAAATGCTAGCCAGGTAATGATCTCTTGTGTCCTGAAATTTGGATCGAGGGTGGCGACATGGCGTTTTTCACAAACTTTAAGATCGCAAGCAAAATTGCCTGTCTAGTGCTTGGGGTCACCCTGCTCAGCCTCTTGGGGGCATACGTCTCCACTAGCGCCCTTCAAGATGCCGACGGGGATTATTCCGCGCTTCTCAGCAACGAGAGCAAGGCTACCGTCCTTGTTGCGCGTGCCAACCGCTACATCACCCAGGTTGGCTACGCCGCATACCGCAACATCGCCTATGACGCCGGTACAGAGGGTTCAAGAACAAGTACAGACGATGCCAACGCCGCTTTGAAGAAAGGCGCTGAACTCCTGAACTCGGTCAAGCCGCTTCTCCCCGACCAGGCGTCAAAGATCGACGAGTTTGTGGCGAGTTTGGCCGCCATCAACACCCCTGTCCAGGATGTGTTGAAGGCTGGCAACGCCAACGAAAACGCCCGCGCGATGGCCTACATGGTCCCGATCGACGCCCAGATCATCGCTTTGGTAAAGTCGCTCGCCGCCTTCAACGACGACGTGATCGCTGGGGTGGATGCCAAGAGTGCCGAATTGTCTGCGCAGACCGTGACGTTCACGTTGCTGATTTTGGGCGGCACCGCCGCGGCCGGTCTCATCGCCCTCGTCGCAGCGGTCCTGATTTCCGGCAAGACGATCACCGGTCCGTTGAACCGCCTCCGGGGCGTGATGGAACAGCTCGCCGGCGGCAAGCTCGACATCGAGATCGCCGGCCATGAGCGCCGCGACGAGGTCGGCGCGATGGCCAAGACCGTCCAGGTGTTCAAGGACGCTGCCAACGAGAACAAGCGCCTCGAGGTCGAGGCCAAGTCCGCCCGCGAAGCTCAGGCCTCGCAGCGTGATCGCCAGTCGGCGGTCGACAATGCCAAGGCCGAGGATCTGAAACTCTTCGTCCACGCCGTCGAGGCGGGCTTCGACGAGCTGTCCGCCGGCAACCTTACGGTCCGCATGGACCAGGCCGTCGCGCCGGAGTTCGAGCCGATCCGTGAGAAGTTCAACGACACCGTCGTGGCGCTGGAGGAGACCATGGGCTCGGTCGTCGATGCCGTTGGCTCGATGCGCGTAGGCCTCAACGAGATTACGATCGCCGCCGGCGATCTCTCCCAGCGTACCGAACAACAGGCAGCCAGCCTCGAAGAGACCGTCGCGGCGCTATCGGAGGTTATGCGCGCAGTAGCGGACACGGCGAGCGAGGCCGGCACCGCTCAGACCTCCGCGACCACCGCCCTCACCAATGCCGAAAAGGGTGGCGTCATCGTTGCCCAGGCGGTCGAGGCTATGAGCCAGATTGAGCAGTCCTCGGACGCCATCGGCAAGATCATCGGCGTCATCGACGAGATCGCCTTCCAGACCAACCTTCTCGCGCTGAATGCCGGCGTCGAGGCGGCACGGGCGGGTGAGGCGGGCCGCGGCTTTGCGGTCGTCGCGCAGGAAGTGCGCGGGCTCGCCCAGCGCTCGGCTGAAGCTGCGAAAGAGATCAAGGACCTGATCTCGACCTCGTCCACCCAGGTCGAGCGCGGCGTCAACCTCGTCACCGCGTCCGGCCGGGCGCTCGAGGAGATCGTCTCGACCGTCGGCGAGATGTCCTCGACCGTCACGGGCATTGCCGGCTCGGCGCGCGAGCAGGCGACGAGCCTCAAGGAGGTCGCGATCGCCGCCGATCAGATGGACAAGGTGACCCAGCAGAACGCCGCAATGGTCGAGGAGACCACCGCTGCCGCCCAGACCCTCCTCGGCGAGACCGAGCAGCTGGCCGTCCTGATGGACCGGTTCCGTACGAGCGGCAGCAACCCGGTTACGAAGCCCTCAACGCCTCATCGCTCCGGCAAACCAACGAAGGTCGTTCAGTTACGCCAGACGTCGAATGTTAGGCGCCAGCCTGAAACAGAAAGCTGGAGCGAGTTTTAATCGTTCTTCAGCAAACGATGTTAGCTCGCCCTCATGCCCCGTCGCCCTCGCCGGCGGCGGGGCATTTGTCGTTTCCGGCATGCCCTTCCGGCTCGCTGTCTTCAAGTTCGATCTCTTGGCGGATAGCAACGAGTATGCGCAGCGTCTCGATTGCGTCCGCTGCCTCGCGCAGAAACGCTTCATCCTCAGATCCCCTATCGGCTCGGGCCATTAAGCGAGAGATGATATCCGGGGCTGTAGGGTCTTGGTGGTCATCGCCGGCTCCGTCGTGAGTGTGTGGTGCTCAGCCTGGATGCCGCATAGTCGGGGCGAAAGAGGGCGTCAGCTTCCGCTCTGCCCATCCGTCGATGAAGACGGCACTGAACCACGGTAGCGGCAGAGGATAGAGCCGACGACACCTCGTGCAAAAATGTCGCCGGCCCCGTGCACCGGCTTCAGCGCTGGCTCTGGAATACCCTTAGGCGCTAGTGTCCCATCTTAAAGCTTTCGACCTTGCGTCATTCTTGCGCGATAGACGGAGCGCGGTGCACACATTAGGAGCACGCTGGCGTTAAGCGACCAAGCTCAGACTCAGTCCTGCGCTCGGGGCCCCGCGCCATCTCTAGCATCTCAGTTAGTCGATCAATTTCGCGCTGGTGGAGCCCGGCGACAGCGTCATACTTGCTATTCAGAAGCAGCTTCTGACGACGTGCGATTTCCCGCTCGGCGTAATCCGTCAGCACTGTCATCGTTTGACCACCGATCCTTAGTTTTGAGCAAGCTGTCTTAGTGATCCAACCTGAGCCTTACGTCAGGCACAAGTTGCCAGTTCAGTCGCTCACTGACCGGGTAGAGTTCAGGAGGGTTGCCTAGTCTTTCGTCACCGGACCGAAAATGAGATGCGCAGGTTTTGGGATCGACGGCCAGCGAGGGTGTCGCTCTTGAAGATTAGGCGCGCATGGGGAGCGACTAATGACGAAACCAAACGACGGAGCGCCGCAGTCCACGAGGCGGTCCAGGCTCGTCTGGATCAGCTTGTCGTATTCCTGAGGCTCAAAGCTGAGGCGATTGTCGTGGGCTCAGCGGTGATAAACAGGAAACGCTAGAGATCTGCGACATACTCGAAAAATCAGGCCGATCCTCGAGGGACGCGGCATTTGCTGTGACGATGGAAGCTGGGGCGCTGACGGCGACAATATCCCGACGAGAAGACCCGAGCTGAAGCCCTCGACTGGAAGCCAGCCGGCTTCGTCGGCAAGCCTTACTCGGAGCGTGCTGTCCTGTACTTGCAGAAAAAGATTGTCCGTGCGGATGCGGCCTGAAGTTATAAAGCCTTAATTGAATTGCAACCGCCGCATATTAGCCTGCAACGGATATGGTGATGAGGCGAGACATGAGCTGCGACGGCTGCAAGACAGACAAACTGAGTTTCGATTTCACGATGGCGTTTCAGCCGATCTACGACGTCGGTTCAGGTCGAGTATGGGGCTACGAAGCATTGGTTCGTGGCCTTGGCGGCGAGGGGGCATTCTCCGTGCTCTCGAATGTGTCGCCCGAGAACAAGTATCGGTTCGACCAGGCGTGCCGGGTAAAGGCGATCGAGCTCGCGTCGCGTCTGTTCCCGTCCGGCGAAGAGCTCAAGCTGTCAATCAATTTTATGCCGAACGCGGTCTATGATCCCGCTGCATGCCTCCGTGCGACATTGCTTGCGGCCGGACGGCACAGCTTTCCAAAATCGGCCATCATGTTCGAGTTCACGGAAGACGAGCAGCTCTCCGATACCGCTCATCTCACGACCATCATCACTGAATATCGCAGCCACGGCTTCATCACCGCCATCGACGACTTCGGCGCGGGACATGCCGGGCTTGGTCTACTGGTCGACTTTCAACCGGATCTGATCAAGATTGACATGAAGCTTCTGCGAGGGATCGACACCAGCCGTGCCAAACAGGTCATCATCGCCGGAATAGTTGGCATGGCGAGAGAGCTAGACATTATTGTGCTTGCTGAAGGTATCGAGACCGAGGCGGAATTCCTGGTCCTGAAGGCCGCCGGCATCCGGCTGTTCCAAGGCTACTGGTTCGCAAAACCTGCATTCGAGTCTCTGCCGACAGTGAATTTTGGCTGTCAGGATATGCGTATTTCAGCGTAGGTCATTACCACCCGTTACCCGATTAAAGTCCACAACTCCCATCTGCCTCGTGTCCGCAGCTTTGTTCTGGAACAGAAGATCCACCTCATGAGCTGGACCCTCAAGGAACTGGAGGACGCGGTCGCCATCCACCGCCAGGACCCCCGCTATGCCACGCGTACGATCGCTATTACCCTCGGCACCACGATGACGTCGATGTCGGCGTAGGTTGTCTTAGGAGCAAGCGTGCTAGGTGTTTAATCCCACGGTTTAATGGTGCGATCCCTTCTCAGAAATGGGAGGAGGCGACATGGGACAAGTTCGTCACGGGAGTACCTGCGCGCCGACAGCGTCGAGCCGCAGTTCACGGCTCCGGACCCATCGAGCAAGCTGGATCCCTACGCCGACAAACTGTCAGCGATGCTGCGTGTTGAGACGGGCAAGTCCTGCAAGCAAAAATGCACGATCAAGCAGCTGCGCACCGATCTGGCGGTTCTCGGCTATGGGGGCTCCTACAACAGAGTCGCCGCCTTTGCCCAGAATTGGAAGACGGCCCGGCATCGTCAGCAGCAGACCACCGGCCGCGGCACCTTCGTGCCTCTGGCCTTCGTGGCAGGCGAGGCCTTCCAGTTCGATTGGTCCGAGGACTGGGCGATCGTTGCCGGCGAGCCAACCAAATTGCAAGTTGCTCACGTCAAGCTGTCCTATATAGCCGTGCCTTCGCGCTGCCGGCCTAGCCGGCGCCACCAACACCGCGACCGGCGTTGCAAACGACCTGCCCCCATGGCAGCTGCCGGCATACCTGGCGCCTGCCGTCAGACGGCCTTTCCGGCAGCGGTCTGTGCGCCGTGTCAGCGCTACGCGCCGACGCTGGCGGCGGCTGCCAGACCCTCCGGATAGAGCGCTGCGATTTCGAAGCGGGAGGCCGGCATGGGACGACCGAACAGATATCCCTGTCCCTCGTCGCAGAATTGCCGCATCAGCGCGGCTTGCGGCGCGGTCTCGATTCCTTCTGCGATCACCTTCAGGTCGAACCCATCGGCGAGCTTGGCGATGGCCTCGACGATCGTCTGATCCTTTCGGCTCCTGTCGACGCCGCTAACGAAGGAGCGGTCGATCTTCAGGCGGGTGACCGGAATATCCTTGAGCATGGTCAGCGAGGCATAGCCGGTTCCATAGTCGTCAAAGGCGATGCCGACGCCCATGGCCAGCAGCTCGCTTAGATCGGATGCGATGCCCGCCTCGTTGCGCAGGATGATGTTTTCGGTGATCTCGAGTTCCAGGGCCTCCGGCGGCAGATCGAAATCCTCTAACGCCCGCTGGACGATCGACGGTAGGTCCTTCGAGCGGAACTGCGCGGCGAATAGGTTTACCCCGATCCTGAAGCCGGGATTTCCCGCTGCACGCCACAGGGCCGCCTGCCGGCAAGCGGTGTTCAGTATCCATTCCGACACGGGGCGGGCGAGGAGGCTCGTCTCCAGCACGGAGAGGAAGGCGGCCGGCGCGATCAATCCGCGCTCGGGATGGTTCCAGCGGATCAGCGCTTCGGCCCCCGAGAGCGCGCCGTCCAGGAGACGGACCTGGGGTTGATAGAAGAGCTCGAACTCCTGTCGCTCCCAGGCTTCGCGAATGCCGGAACTGATCGAGGTCCGCGACTGCACCGCCTGTCGCAGCTCGGGCGTGAACACCCGGATCATCGACCGCCCTTCGGCCTTGGCGCGATAGAGCGCGATATCAGTCTCGTCGAGCAGCCGACCGGTGTCCCAACCGCATCCGGAGGCGAAGGCGATGCCAGCGCTGGCGCCGATGTAGACAGAGCGCTCGCCGATCTCGATCGGCTTCTCGATGGCCTTCACCATCTGCTCGCCGATCGCGCGGATCGCCATGGGGTCCACCGACCCGGTCGCGAAAATCACAAACTCGTCGCCGCCGAGACGCGAGACCAGAAAAGCGTCGCCGGCCTCCTGCCTCAACCGCTCGGCGACGACCTTCAACACCGCGTCTCCGGCGGCATGGCCGAGGCTGTCGTTGACGTCCTTGAAGCCGTCGAGATCGACCATGATGGCGGTCGCCGGCAGGCCCTCGCGGCTGGCTGCCTGCATCCGGTCGGCGAGCACAGTGCGGTTGGCGAGATTGGTCAGGTGGTCGAACTCGGCAGCATGCCGGAGCTTGGCCTCCTCTTCACGCCGGTCAGTAATATCGCGCACGATGGCGCCAAAAAACGGCTCCCCCGCCTCGGTCCATTTCGACAGCGACAGCTCGATAGGAAACTCTTCGCCGTTGCGGCGATAAGCGGTGATCGTGATCAGCGCCCCGACCAGCTTGGTCTCGCCCCCGCTTGCGGCGCGGCGAAAGCCTTGGCGATGGCGCTCACGCATCGCCGGGGGCACGATGATGTCCAGCTGCCGGCCGATGGCCTCACCCGAGGCGTAGCCGAACATTCCCTCGGCCGCCCTGTTCCAGGAAATGATGGAATTCGACCCGTCGGCACAGATGATGGCGTCGGACGAGGTCGCGGCGATCGCGTTGAACTGCCGCCGGACATCCAGCTGCGCCCTGGCGAGGCGCCGCGCCTCAAGCCGCTCCATCACCATGCGGCCGAGATAGGCTAGCGTCTCCCGGTCCTCCGCGGAGAAGGCTTCCCTCGGCGCCAAGTCCATCAGGCAGAAGCTGCCGATCACCAGACCTTCCAGAGTTACCAGCGGCGCCCCGGCGTAGAACCGCACGGGACCGTCAGCCGATTGAAACGGTGCCGCGGCGAAGCGCGGGTCCTTGGCGGCATCGAGGACGACCATCACCGCCCGGTCGAGGATGGCAAAGGTGCAGAACGACCCCTCCCGTGCCGTCTCGCAGGCGTCGAAGCCAATCCTTGCCTTAAAGAACTGCCGATGCTGGGCGACCAGCGAGACGAGGACGATCGGCACGCCGAACAGCCGTCGCGCGAGCCCGGCAATGTCGTCGAACTCTTTCTCGGGGTCGGTATCTAGAACAAAGTAGGCGTGCAATGCCGCAAGGCGGTCTGCCTCTTTCTCGGCAAGAGGATAGGTGGCTTGACTCATGGATGGCTCACAACAGGACGGGCAGCCAAAAGTTAGCCTGCAACCTTTAATTCTTTGAATTACATGTTGGCATGCCGCATGGGCATGATGGCCCCACGCCGCCCCGCTCCAAAGGCGACCGCAGCGCCGCCAGCTGCTTCAGGCAGACTGGAGAGCCAATCAGAAGACTTGCCGCATGGCTGCCTTCACGCAACCCCTGCACTACGACTTACCATATGACCTGCTGCCGGTCTGATGGACACGAACTGGGTCCGGCTGCGCTCGCTTCTCGAAGTCCATGGGGGTGAGCGCATAGGTACAAGACGCACGAATCGCGCGGCTGCTTCTCCTCAGCCACTGCACCGCGGGTGTGGCTACCGCGGGCGGTCTGACGAGAATCCGCTACCAACCGTCCGGCCGGTGCAACTCTCAGTGAAAATCAACAACTTATCGACACAGGTACAGTCTCGAGCCAATCCGTTTAAAAAAGTCCGACCGGATGTTTAAGCGGTCCATTAGATGTCTGGCGGCCCAAGCACGACTGGACGAAGAGCTTGAGATGCAGCGAAATTACGCCAGTCAATGTCTTCCTGCGCATTCCAGCCATCTTGCTCATCAGCAGCTGTTTCGAAAAGATCGATCATAGTCACACACCCTGAAAGCTCCAAAGCTCCAAAGCTGAAAACGGATTGATTCTAAAATTCTCGAATGAACTCAAAATATGACTGTAAAACATCCCGATCACGGCGTTGAATGAGAAATATTGTATCCTGACTGAACGGATCAGGATGCACAAGCATGTCCTTATTGAGTCGGATCAATCTGTTTTTCTTTTTGATTGGGCAAGAGCAAACAGCTTCCAATGTGAAAAATCTCGAAAGGGTCGACAACTCTCGGTCGGCATGATCTTGATGTGGACCATAAAAAGCGGTCGAGTGTCATGGCAAAATCGACAACCACGGACAGCCGATCTCGGAGAGCCCTTCGCCTCCTGACCTGTCAGGAAATGCATGAAGGTCTCGCCCCGGAGGATGTATCAGCTCTCCAGTCCGAGGCAGCAGCGGTCAAACGGCGGATCTTGCAATCGCAGTCGGAGAAGCTGCTGACGGATGTTCGCAGGATCTCCGTGACATACGCAGAGCATCTCTTGAATGAGGGTCTCCCGGCATACATCGTCGTCGAAGGGGTCGAGGGCATTGTCAGGCAGATGCCGGACGGCAGTAGGGACGTTGTCGAGGTAATTGACGGCGAGATCGTCGCTGTCCGTGCGCTTGGTCCATTACCTCTAGGCAGCGAAAGGCCCGCCCCGAAGTAGGGAGCGGGCCTGATCTGTCTCTTCTGCCTGACTTCAGAAATCTTCCCAGCTGTCGGTAACTGGTCTGCCCCATTAGGTGGGCCGTTTCAAATCTAATGGATTGTGAGCTTTGCGGCCACGTTTGAGGTGGCCGTGGAAGTCTACGCCGCCTTTCAGGGCGCTCGGCTTTCCATCTAAATATGTTGTCGGCCGAGATTTCCTCGATGGGCTCGTGGTGAAAGACCTGGCTGCAGCACGGGGTCGCCTTGAGGACGTTGTTGAACTGCCCGCCGCCCGGGCAGCTCAGCTCCACTCGTTGCGGAGCTATGAGGAGGCGAATGTGCGGCACGTAATGTTGGTGTCATCCGGTGCTGCGAAAAAGACGCCTCTAGTAAGTGGGTTCAACAACCGGAAGATCAGCGTTGCCGAGGCAGTCGAACTGGTCGTGTCCAAAGGGGAGCAAATCCGGCGAAGTACCTTCTCCGCCGTCATGGTTGCAGGCGAACAGTCCGTGTGAAATCCGGTCGCAGCAGACCTCGGGCGTTACGAGCGCCGGCCGGCGAACAAAACTTATTGGCGGTTTCGCTTCCTTACCATCCTCTTTTGCCGGCAGAGTTCGAAAACGTTCGGCGTGGTAGAGGAACGAGGCGACCGATGTTGGTCAACTAAGAGAGCCGCCGGTCTCCTAAGCCATGTCAGCCTCGACGGCCTATAGCAGGCCGTCGTTGCTCACGGCATTGAACGGCCTGCTGGTTGCGCAGCACAAGGGCTTGCTTACTGGCACACAGAATAGGTCATCCAGCGTCATGCGCACGTCATGGGTCAAGGTCGCCAGTGCAATACATGTTGACCAGCGCGCCGCGGGGCAGGGCAATCACTAACGCTCATTTGGCATCGACCGAACAGACGTGGCAGCCGCTGATCGCTTTAAAAATCCGTTGGCTGATGAGGTCGAAGGTCGCGCCCGGCGCAATCTTGTAGTCCAAGGCCTGCTGGAACATCGGCTTGGTTGCGAAGGTCACCCGGATATCGGGGCTCAGCAAGCACGAAAACCGAACCGCCGTGAGCGTTGCGTCGGTGTCGTGGGTCACATGGAATTGGACCAACCCGCTACCAGGCAATTCGCGTAGGTGAATGCCGGAACCGTTTGGGGGCTTTTCGGAAATCCGCGTGCGCGACGCGGCAATGCGTTCGGCTGAGATCGTATCGTTCTGCATCATAGGTGCACTCGAATAGCGCCCGTGGCCCCGTGGCCTCGCCCGGTGGTAGCCAAGATAACCCGCCGATGGATTTGCGCCAGGTCTCTTCAACTGGATCGCCATTGCGGTAGAAGGCCTGACATTCCACCAGCGCCTGTTCCAGCCAATCGTGGCTGCGATTAACCGCGCTCCCTACGACGCTGTCGTCGCCAACCTCGTAGTGGAAATCCAGCGGATCGCTTGATCGATCCGATATCCCGGGTTCTTCGGAAGGGTTCGCTGAAACACCGGCTACATGAGGAACATGCCGATCACCGCCGCGCCCATGATACCAATGGCCAACGGGGTGCTGCCGAACTGACTGGCACGAACGGCAACGCCAACCGCGACGAGCGCGATGAGCCCGTAGAAGACGATCCTTACAGGTTCGATATCCAGCCATGTAACAGCGAGGTATCTGCTTGACCAACAATGCCGCGGAACGAGCCCTGCGCGGCATTGCCCTTGGAAGAAAGGCGTGGCTCTTCGCCGGGTCACAGCGGGGCGGCGAGCGTGCAGCTTTCATGTCCACCCTGATCGTCACCGCCAAGCTCAACGACATCGATCCGTAGGCTTGGCTTGCCGACGTCCTCGCTCGTATTGCCGACCACAGAATCGGCTGCCTGAAATTCTACCATGGAACTGGGCCGCGGCGGCCCATCAGGATCAAGCCGTAGCTGCCTGACGGCGGCCTACCTCGGATGCATACTTTGCAGAGGCCCGAACGATCGATGGTGTCAT
>NZ_JBUZWE020000026.1:0-20868 GCF_055730135.2 Mesocryomonas lacus
CCCGGGAACGCTGCGCCCAACGAAAGCGCCATCGCCAGAAGGGTCGGGATCTTCATCGGCCTTGTCCTCTCACGTGAAGCGGGCGGCGGGCGATGCGGGCTGCCGCCTTGTGGAAGCATGGCGAGGGCCTGCGGACCCTCGCGACTTCCTTCAGGGTCATGCGGACAAAGCCCGCTTCGTTCTTAAGTGCTCGGTGCCGCGGCAGGTTCGCCGAACAGCTTGCCGGCGCCAGCCCAATCGCTCAGCGCGACGTCGTCGAAGATGACGTAGATGTAGGCGGCGTCAGTCCCTGTGTTGCGGACGATGCTCTCCGTGATCTCGGCGGCGACCTTCTGCTTCTGACCGTGGTCCTTACCTTCGAACCAGCTTACCCGTACGACCGGCATGATCCCGTCTCCATGAATGTTCCACCGCTCTCCGTCGGCGAACGCCGAAGGCCCGAGACAGGCAACCGCAATGTACGGTATCCTCACGGCGCTTAAAGCCGTCGCTGATCCGATGTGAGTAGCGCCAGAGGATACCCATGGGAGCCTTTATGAACGAGATCGATCCGCTGTCGGGTATCGCCGTCTTCGTGGCGGCGGCCCGGGCGGGAAGTTTCACGGGGGCCGCCGAGCGCCTCGGCATCACCAAGTCCGCGGTCGGCAAGACCATCGCCCGCCTCGAGGCGCGTCTCGGACTGAAGCTCTTTCATCGGACCACGCGGAACAACAAGCTCACCGTCGACGGCGAGGCCTACCTAGCCGCGTGCGCCTCCGCCCTCGACGAGATCGCCGCTGCCGAAGCAGCCCTCACTTCCGCGAACCGGATCCTCACCGGCCGGATCCGCATCGACATGCCAGTCGCCTTCGGAAGGCGCGTTCTCCTGCCCCTTCTGATCGAGATCGTGCGGCCGCATCCGGAGCTCACGCTTAGTCTCAATTTCACCGATGCCTTGACGGATCCGTTCCAAGACGACGTGGACCTCATGATCCGCTTCGGCGCCCTGCGAGACTCAAGTCACCTCATCGCGCGGCATCTCGCCGACCAGGATCGGGTGATCTGCGCGTCTCCCGGCTACATTGAGACGCACGGACGTCCGGAGGCATTGGCAGACCTTCGCGGCCACCGCTGCATTGTCGGCTCGCCCAAGGGTCCGCCACTAGCCTGGGTGGTTCGCGAGGACGGCGCAGTGAAGCGCCTGTCACCTCCCGCCACTCACCAGGTCAGCGACGGCGAGGCCATGGTCGACGCGGCGGTCGGCGGGCTCGGCATCTGTCAGCTCCCGGCCTCGCTGGTCCGGCGCCACGTGGACACCGGCGCGCTCGTGCCGTTGCTCGAGATCTTCTCGACCGTTCCCGTCGAGGTGCATGCACTCTGGCCGCGACAGGCGCACCTCAGCCCACGTGTTCGCTACGTCGTCGATTGCCTTGTTGCCGCGGCGAGCCGAGGGTCATTAGGCTGACGGATTTTAGATACGACGCCAGCATCGCTTCGCTGGGATTGGAAATCATTTCCGACTTGGGTGGAAAGGCGAAAGTCAGCTTCTGGACGCCGCATGCGGGAAGCAGACCATAACCGAGCTCGACGATCCAACCGATGGGCGGACGACAATCAGTGGTTTCCCTCATCTACGATAGCGCAGCGCCTCGACGAAGACGTTGAAGGCCGGCGAGGACTGCCGGCGGCTTGGGTAGTAGAGGTGGTAGCCTTGAAATGGGGGGCACCAATTGCTCAGCACTTGAACCAGTTGGCCCTCGCGGATGCATGAACGTGCCTGCTCCTCGGGAAGGTACGCAACGCCAAGCCCTGCCAAGGCGGCGTCCATGATCGGCCCGGAGCTGTTGAAGACGAGCTGCCCGTCGACCCGCACCTTCAGTTCACGCCCGTCTCTCTCGAACTCCCATGCGTACAAGCCGCCGTAGGTCGGCAGGCGCAGGTTGATGCAGTTGTGACTGAGGAGGTCCTGCGGCTTCGTCGGCTTTGGGCACCGGGCGAAGTATGACGGCGCGCCCACCACCACCATGCACATCTCGGGCCCGACCGGCACCGCGATCATGTCCTTCGCCACCTGCTCCCCGAGACGGATGCCCGCGTCGAAGCGATCCGCGACGATGTCCGTCAAGCCGTAGTCAACGGTGACCTCGACCTTGATGTCCGGGTACTCAGGCAGGATTTGTTCGAGCGCGGGCGAGAGGATGGTGTTGACCGCGTGCTCGTCGGCGTTGATGCGGATCGTGCCCGCCGGCTTGTCACGATAGTCGCTAAGGGCATTCATCCCTGCGACGATGCCTTCGAACAAGGGGCCCACGGTCCGAAGCAGGCGCTCGCCCGCTTCGGTCGGCGAGACGCTGCGGGTGGTGCGGGCGAGGAGGCGAACGCCGAGCCGTGTCTCGAGCTGGCGGACTGTGTAGCTGAGGGTCGGCTGCGAGACGCCGAGCTTGGCCGCCGCGCGCGTGAAACTGCGCTCCTCCGCCACTGCGAGGAAGGCCTTCAGGTCACTCAGGTCGTCGCGGCCATTCATAGATGGCATCTATAGCCTCGTGCGGATTGGGTTGTCTAATCCTGAGCCCCTCCCTGGCTTATGTTTTGACCGAGACGCGGCGGCAACCTCTGAAGCCATTCCTTGTGATCGCCCGCGAACCACCGTCCACCCACCACAGAAGGGGACCGAACTGATGAAGCTGCTGTCCGCCTCGCTCCTTGCCCTCACGATAGGAACTTCGGCAATGGCCCAGGAAACCGCCACCCCCGCTAGCCCCCTTAGAGAGCCCTCGGCCCTTTCCTCTGCCGACATTCAGGCGGTCGCTCCGGCTCTAGCCCGCTATGGGCAGCAGGAAATCGCCGCCAGCCTCTGGGAGCGCCCGCAGCTATCTTTGCGTGACAGAAGCCTCGTTACCGTCACGGTACTGATTGCACGCAACCAGACAGTGGACATCGCCCACTATATGGACGTCGCCCTCGACAGCGGCGTGACACCTCGCGAACTGTCCGAGGCGATCACCCATCTCGCCTTCTACTCGGGTTGGTCGAGCGCCATGTCCGCAGTATCCATCGCCAAGGACGTCTTCGCCGCCCGCGGCATTGGAGGCGATCAGTTGCCGCCCGCCTCGCCGGAGCTTCGCCCCATCGACATGCAGGCGGAGGTTAAACGCGTCACCAGCGTCGAAGGTCTTGTCGGGACCGCGTCCCCGGGCCTTGCCCAGTACACCACTGACCCACTCTTCCAAGACGTTTGGCTGCGCCCCGATCTTTCCCCGCGTGACCGCAGCCTCGTCACCATCACGTCGCTGATGGCCAACGGTCAGGTCGCACAGCTCCCGGGCCACCTGAACCGCGCCTTGGACAATGGCCTGACGAAGGACCAGGCGGGCGAGGTTGTTACCCAAGTCGCCTTCTACGCGGGCT
Source organism: Mesocryomonas lacus (assembly GCF_055730135.2). NCBI lineage: Bacteria > Pseudomonadati > Pseudomonadota > Alphaproteobacteria > Hyphomicrobiales > Aurantimonadaceae > Mesocryomonas > Mesocryomonas lacus. The sequence goes on from NZ_JBUZWE020000026.1 coordinate 3,388, forward strand.
GGCCAAACGCCTTCTCCGCCGGTCCCGTCGTCAAGGACGTGCTCGAAAGCCGACCTGAGTGAACGCAGCCCGCAATCAGCCACGGCCCATGGCCGTTTTGTCCCTTAACTTAAAGGTACCACCATGAAAAACACGCTCATCGCCGCCACGATTGCCGTCGCAAGTGCCACCTCGGCCACCGCACAGGAGATCCGGGTTTTCCCGAGTGGCTCTGCCCCGTCGATGATCGCCGATCCCAAGAACTTCTCCGGCCAAGTGGTCGTCGACCTGCTCGTGCCGTCGGGCGTCGAGACGCCCGCGTCGTCCGGGCTGGTGAACTTCGCTCCCGGCGCCCGCACCGCGTGGCATAGCCATCCAGTTGGGCAGATGCTGATCGTCACCTCGGGCAAGGGATGGGTCCAGCGGGATGGCCAGCCGCGCCAGGACATCAAGCCCGGCGACGTCGTGTGGATCCCGGCGGGGATCAAGCACTGGCATGGCGGAACCGACACGAACGCCATGAGCCACGTCGCCGTCACGTACATCCAAGACGGCAAGAACGCCAACTGGATGGAGCTTGTGACCGACGAAGAATACGCCGCCCGCTGACGCACCATGCGCGGAGCCGGCCAGCTCGATCCGGCTCCTCGCCGCAGCGTAGTTCTTCTCGTCTTTCTCGGCCATCGGCCCGGGCCCCATGCTGCCGTCCCCCTTCGATCGGGGACGGCAGCATGGGGCTCAGCGGCTCAGGAAAATCCCATGAGAAATGATTTCCGCCTGCGCGATGCGCTGACATCCATTGCGGTCGCCGCCCTTCTGACGGTGTCCTCGCCCGTCCAGGCTCAAGCACCCCTTGAGGTGACCACTGCGGGTGGCCCTGTCGTCGGCACGGCGACCGACGGCATCGAGTCCTGGCTTGGCATACCCTACGCCGCGCCACCTGTCGGACCGCTCCGCTGGCGCCCGCCCGAGCCCGTCACGGCATGGACGGTGCCTATGAAGGCTAACGCGCCGTCCAGCGCATGCGCTCAAAACGCCGATCTCGGCATATTCGCGCGCGCCGGCGGCAGCGAGGACTGCCTCTACCTCAACGTTTACCGGAGCGCGCAGGCCGCGGCGTCGGGTCAAGACCTTCCGGTGTTCGTGTGGATCCATGGTGGCGCCTTGCAGGTGGGCGACGGCGGCCACTACGACACGACAAAGCTGACCACCGAGGGCAAGGCGGTCGTCGTCACGCTCAATTATCGGCTTGGCACCTTCGGCTTCCTGTCGCACCCCGATCTCGACGGCGAAGGACACGACTTCGCAAACTACGGCCTGATGGACCAGCAGGCCGCGCTTCGGTGGGTGCAGCAGAACATCGCCCGGTTCGGTGGCGACCCTGCGAACGTCACGATCTCGGGTGAATCCTCGGGGGGAAACAGCGTTATGGCGCACATCGCGTCGCCATCGTCGGCGGGCCTGTTCCAGCACGTGGTCGCCATGAGCGGCGCCGGCGTAATGACACGCCATCCCGCGTTCGGTGCGCCGCGGCCGCTCGACGTGGCGCGAGACGTCGGCACCGCCTTTGCCGAGGCCACCGGGTGCGCCTCCGGAGGGGCCGACTGCCTGCGCGGCCTGTCCACCAAGCGGGTCCTCGACGCCCAGACGCCTTTCCTGCTCAACGAGTTTATCATCGACGGCAGGGTGCTTCCGATCCATCCCGCCGACGCCTACCGTTCCGGCGAGATCAACCGCGTGACCCTCGTGCACGGGTCGACGCGGGACGAGGGTCGCTTCTTTGTCGCCCTTCCCGAGCTCGCGACCGGGAAAGCGCTGACGGACGAGGACTACCCCGTCTGGATCGGGCGCCAATACGCCGCCCTCGCGCCAAGGGTACTCGAGGAGTATCCCCTCCACGACTACGACAGTCCGAGCGAGGCGTTCGCCGCGGCGAGCACGGACAGCATGTTCGCGTGTACCGGATTGGCGATGAGCCGGGCGTTGGCCGACAAGATCCCGGTCTATGCCTACGAGTTCGGCGACCGCACCGCACCGTCCTATGTCGGGCCGACGACGTTCCCGCTCCTTGCAGCGCATACCTACGAGCTGCCCTACGTCTTCACGGGCTTTCGCGGCGGCGGATATGCCCAGGTCAAGTTGAACCCGTTGCAGGAGAAGCTATCCGACGAGATGGTCGGCTATTTCGCGAACGTCGCTAAACTGCCGTCGCAGGAGACGGAGTGGCCTAAGTTTGATCCTGCTCGCGAGAATGTCATGACCTTCGCGCTCCCGGCTTCGAGGCTGGTATTGGGACGCTTCGCCAACGCACATCACTGCGAATTCTGGGACCGGACGGGCACTTATTGATGTCCGCCTCGGGATGCGACACAGAGGTGCCGGCAGTCCACTATCTAACCGCGCAACCGGAATGCCGTCGCACGCTCCGGTTCGACCAGTAACCCGCTCAACCTCTATGCCGGAGCGCTTCGAGAACGAGCGAAAACGCGGCCGACGGTTGGCGACGGCTAGGATAGTAGAGAAAGTACCCCGGGAACGGATCGCACCAATCCTGAAGGACACTGACCAGCGCTCCGGAGCTTACGAAAGGCTCGACGTACTCCTCGGGAAGATAGGCCAGGCCCATTCCGTCCAACGATCCCAAGCGAGCCAGGGTGTTGGAGTTGACCAGGAGCTGGCCCTCCACGCGCACGTTCACGGCACGTCCCGCCTTCTCGAACTCCCAGACCGCCCATCCGCTGTTTGCCGTGTAACGTAGGTTGATGCAGTTGTGCTCAGCCAGATCGTGCGGGGTGACGGGGGGCTTGCGGGACCGGAAGTAGCTAGGCGATCCGACGATCGCCATCCGTGTGTCAGGGCCGATGCGGGCCGCCACCATGTCCTGGGCGACCGTCTCGCCGAGGCGCACGCCGGCGTCGAAGCGCTCGGCTACGATGTCGACGAAGCCGGCGTTGACGCTGATCTCCACGCGTAGGTCCGGATAGTCCGGGAGGAGCTTAGCGATCGCCGGAAGGATGATTCCTTCGGCGGGCGTGTCGCCCACGGTGATGCGCACCGTACCCGCGGGCTTGTCTCGGACGTCCGTCAGGGCGGAAAGACCTGCTTCGATCCCGTCGAAGTGGGGCGAGATGGTCCTGAGGAGGCGTTCTCCCGCCTCGGTCGTCGAAACGCTGCGCGTTGTCCTGTTCAACAGGCGCACGCCGAGCCTGGCTTCGAGCTCCCGCATCGTATGGCTGAGGGCCGGCTGCGAGACGCCCAGTTCCTTGGCGGCCCGGGTGAAGCTGCCGGCCCTGGCTACAGCTAGGAAGGCGACGAGATCGCCGACGTTCTCCCGCAAGACTGATAACCCCTGCTTATAGCTCTATGCGAGATCTAGCGTCTAATGGGGGCCGCGTACAGGCACTAGTTCTTGATCGAACGCCAGCCCGCAGGTTGGCCAACATCATCGCCAACCACGCCAGGAAGACCCGTGCACGCCACGATCCTCTCGCTCTCCATGCTCCTCGCCTCGGCATCCGTCGTGATGCTGCCCGATCGCCACGCCTTCGCCCAGGACATGTCCAACGGCGCGGACAACTTCTACAAGAGCAATACCGTCGACGTGCAGAAGGTCTCCTTCCGCAACAAGATCGGCATGAACGTCGTCGGCAACCTCTTCGTGCCGAAGGCCCTCGACCGCAGCACCCAGGCATCGGCGATCGTCGTCGGCCATCCGATGGGCGCCGTGAAGGAGCAGAGCTCCAACCTCTATGCTCAGAAGCTCGCCGAGCAGGGCTTCGTCACCCTGTCCTTCGACCTGCCGTTCTGGGGCGAGAGCGAGGGCCAGCCGCGCAACACCGTCGCGCCCGAACTCTACGCCGACGCCTTCAGCGCCGCCGTGGACTTCCTGTCCACGCAGGCTTTCGTGAATGCCGGCAACATCGGCGTACTCGGCATCTGTGGCAGCGGCAGCTTCGCGCTGAGCGCCGCCCAGATCGACCCGCGGATGAAGGCGATCGCGACGGTCAGCATGTACGATATGGGCGCCGCCAACCGCGATGGCCTGCGCAACGGGGTGACGCTGGAGCAGCGCACGGCAGGTATCGCGGCTGCGGCGGAGCAGCGGATGGCCGAGTTCACGGGGGTGCCCGTCGCCTACACGGGCGGGACGGTCACCGAACTGACAGCGGACGCCCATCCCATCCAGCGCGAGTTCTATGACTTCTACCGCACCTCGCGTGGCGAGTTCACGCCGCCCGGCCAGCCAAGCGTGCCGACTACCCAGCCCACCCTTTCGAGCAACGCCGCCTTCATGAACTTTTATCCCTTCGCCGCGATCGAGACGATCTCGCCACGCCCGGTCTTGTTCATCGCCGGGAGCGAGGCGCACTCGATCGAGTTCAGCGAGGACGCCTACCAGCTCGCAGCCGAGCCGAAGGAACTGGTCATCATCCCGGGGGCCGGCCATGTCGACCTCTACGACCGCACGGGGCTCATCCCCTTCGACAAGCTGACCGAGTTCTTCCGCGGCAACCTTAGCTGACCTTCGAACAGGGACGGGTCTCGTATCCGTCTGCCAATGACGCGCCGACACACGATGGCGCGTCACGCCAACCCACGATCCCACAGGAAACACCATGTCCAATCCCAGCCGTTTCGTCGGCAAGGTCGCCTTGGTCACGGGGGCGGCCAATGGCATCGGTCGCGCCACCGCTCTCGCCTTCGCCGTAGAGGGAGCAAAGGTTGCCATCCTCGATCTCAGCGAGGACTCCCTGCGCGACACCGCCGACGCCATCGCGAACGCCGGCGGTGAGATACTCGTCCTCGCCTGCGACGTCTCCCGGCCGCAGGAAGTCGAGGCCGCTGTCGCACGCGTCGTCGAGCGGTTCGGACGGCTCGACTGCGCCTTCAACAATGCGGGCGTCGAGAACGAGGCTGCTCCGCTCCATGAGATTGAGCTCGAGGACTGGGACCGCATCCTCGGCATCAACCTGCGCGGCACCTTCGTGTGCATGAAGCACGAGATTGCCCAGATGCTGCGACAGGGCGGCGGGGTGGTGGTCAACACCTCGTCGGGCGCGGGCGTGCGTGGCGTCGCGGGCGGTGCCTCCTACTCGGCTTCCAAGCACGCGATGATCGGCATGACGAAGTCTGCCGCGCTCGACTACGCCAAGCTGAACATCCGGGTGAACTGCGTCCTGCCCGGCAACATCGCCACGCCGATGATGGAGCGCTTTACCGACGGAGACATCCAGAAGTCGATCGATCTCGAACCCGTCGGTCGGCTGGGAAAGCCGGAAGAGATCGCGGAGGCTGTCCTGTGGATGTCCTCGGACCTCGGCGCCTTCGTGACAGGGGCATCGATCGCCGTTGACGGTGGTTGGTCGCTCTGACCGTTCGAAGCCCGAAGGCCTCAGAGGATTTTGGAAAGGAATCTCACCATGCGCAGACGTTACGCCGCCGCCCTCCTCGCTCTGTTCATCACGGAACCCGCCATGGCCCAGCAACTCATTCAGATCACCTCGCAGTGGGGCAACGTGACGGCCGAACTGGCCGACAACGACGCCGCTCGCTCGCTGGCGGGAATGCTGCCGCTGACGATCGAGATGAGCGATCACCTTCGTCAGGAGAAGACGGGCGACCTGCCGTCACCGCTTCCGGAAGGCGCGCGCCAGCGCGACTTCTCTGCCGGAACGCTCGGGCTCTGGGGATCGAGCGATTTCGTAATCTACTACCGGGACGGCCGCGTTCCCCTGCCGGGCATCGTGATCCTCGGCAAGGTCACCGGAGACGTCTCGATCTTCGATCGACCGGGCGAGATCACTGTCCAGTTGAAGCCGCTGACACCGTAACTGGCGTTTAGCCATTGGAGACGGTCGTCAGAACATGATGTAGCCTCTGGCCGCTGAGCGTCGACTTGACGGATACCAGCTCCGCCAAGTCGAAGTCGTTCACCTGATCGCGGCATTGCGGCGGGGATTAGGTCTCGTCTGCGAGCAGACCGAAGCGAAACGACGAGGATGCCGCATTGGCCAATGTCTCCAGGCACGATCGTCAGATCAATACGGTTTCGGTCGCCCTAATCAAGGCTGAGCGCAACGGCTTCAGGATTGCCGTCATCGGCCGGACGATCGCCATAATGGCGATCGCTCTGGCCTCTCTGTTCGCGTTCTACTTTCCGATCAACGTCGCCGTGGCATTTTCCACGACGATGATCGCGGTCGGCGGGCTCGCCTCGCTCCTGGCAGTCGGCACACGCTGTGAAATGGCGACGAGGTTTGCGCTCTTCGCGTTCGATGCAAGCGCGGTGACCTGTCTCCTGGCGTTTGTTCCGCTGAGCAGCGGCGACGACATTCCCCAGAACCTCGTGTTCCTGACCAGTTCCACCCAGCACTATTATCTGGTCGTCGCCGCATCCGCCCTGACGCTGTCACCGACCCTTGTCCTCTGGACGGGAGCCTGGGCCGTCTGCGGCCTCCTCTTCGCGACCGGATGGATCGTGCATGGGATGGAGCAGGTTCTGACCTACAGCGACCTGCCGATCGCACCGACGCGCGACATCTACTTCCAGATCGTGCTTAGCCCAAACTTCATCGGCCTTGCATCGAGGATGCAGGAGGCCCTCATCATCGCCTTGATGACCGCCACGGCTGCTCTAGCCGTCCATCGCGCAAGGGGGGTCGTGAAGGATCATGCGAACGCCGATGCCAGCCATCGCCATGTCCGCAATCTCTTCCAACGCTACGTTCCCGCGCCCGTGCTGCGGGAACTGCTCGACGAAGGCCATCTCGTTCCGCAGACAAGGGAAACGACCCTGCTGTTCGCGGACATAGAGGGCTTCACGCGACTGTCGGAGACAATGCCTCCCGTGCAGATCGTCTCTCTCCTGAACGAGCTGTTCACCGCGGTCACGGGCATCGTCGACCGACACGACGGTGTCGTCATCAACTATGTGGGCGACGCCGTCATCGCGTCCTTCAACGCCCCGCTTCCAACCGAGAACCACGCGGACAAGGCGATCGACGCGTCGCGGGAGATACTGGCGATGGTGGAGGAGCGTCGGTTCGACGGCGTCGCGATCCGCCTCCGGATCGGCATCGCCACAGGCAGCGTGGCGGCCGGGACGGTCGGCGCAGATGAACGGCAGGTCTACACACTCTACGGAGATGCGGTGAACCTGTCCCAGAGGCTGCAAGAGCTGAACAAGATGAAAGGTACGAGATGCCTCATAGCGGGAGGTACCGTCAGCAGGGCTGTCAAAGACCACCGCTTGCAAAGTCTGGGAGAGGTCGAGATCCGCAATCTGTCCGCTGCAACTGAGATATTCAGTTTCCAATAACTGCCGCAGAAGCTAGCGGACACGTTCACCTCGCTGATCGGCTGTGGCGGAGACTGTATCGGTTGCCCTCGAGGACGTGCCGATGGCTGGTTGGAACGACGCGGTTTGCATACCTGAAAGCGAGACACGGCTCGACCATCTTCACACCAGGCTGGCCATGCGCGACCTGATCAGCATTCGGCGTAAAGGCGCACGCGGTCAATCCCGCGTGTCTCCCATCCTCAGGCCACGTCTGGGAGGCTCCCGATCAGCTTGTCCAGGGTGATCGGGTAGGACCGAACACGGATGCCCGTAGCGTTGTAGATCGCGTTGGCGATCGCTGGCGCGACGCCGGTCAGGCCCAGTTCGCCGACGCCCTTGGCCTTGAGCGGCGATATCGTCGGATCGACCTCCTCTACAAAGAAGGCATCAAGATGCGGGATGTCGGCATGGACCGGGACCTCGTAGCCGGCGAGGTCGTGGTTCACGAAGAAGCCGATCCGCTTGTCGACCGCCATCTCTTCCATCAGAGCGGCGCCGACGCCCATCACCATGCCGCCGATCACTTGGCTGCGCGCCGTCTTGGGATTGAGGATCCGGCCCGCGGCGCAGACCGCGAGCATGCGGCGGACGCGGATCTCGCCTGTGTCGGCGTCGACCCCGACCTCGGCGAAATGGGCGCCGAAGGTCTGCTGCGCGTACTCCTTCGAAAGGTTGCCGAACTCCATCGTACCCTCGACAACGATTTCGCCGGCCTCGGCGGCCTGTCCAAGCGGCACCGCGCGGTTGCCCGAGCTGACGTTGCCGTCGGCAAACGCCGCATCGGCCGAGTTGAAGCCGAGCCGTTGCGCCACGGCTTCCCGCAGCCTCACGCAGGCGGCGTAGACGCCTGCCGTGACTGAAGCTGCTCCCTGCTGTCCTCCGGAACCCGGCGTTTCGGGAAAGCTGGAATCGCCGAGCCTGATAGCCACCATCGATAGCGGCACACCCATCATCTCAGCAGCCGTCTGCGCGACGATCGTGTAGGATCCAGTCCCGATGTCGGTCATGTCGGTCTCGACCGTCACCAAGCCATCCCCATCAAGCCGAACCCTGGCTCCGGACTTGCTGATCGGGCCGCCGCGGATTGCCCCCGCCATGCCCATCCCGACAAGCCATTGCCCGTCGCGGACGATGGCAGGCATCGGCTTGCGACTGTCCCAGTCGAAGTGCTCAGCGCCCTTTCGCAGGCATTCGACGAAGTTGCGGACGGAGAAGGGTCGCTTGGGGTTTTCGGGATCGGCCTGCGTGTCGTTGAGTATGCGAAATTGGACAGGGTCCATTCCAAGCTTCTCGGCCATCTCGTCCATGGCGATCTCCAGCGCCATCAGGCCGGGCGCCTCGCCGGGCGCCCGCATGGCGTTGCCTTCGGCAAGGTCGAGCACGGCGAGGCGGTTTCGCGTCATCCGGTTCGCGCCGGCATAGATCGAACGTGTCGAGAGGGTCGAGGGCTCGGTCCGGCCACCCGGCTGGTTGCCGCTCCAGTTCTCATGTCCGATGGCCGTAATGGTGCCGTCGCGTTCCGCGCCGATCCGGATGCGCTGGATCGTCGCCGGGCGGTGGATGGTGTTGTTAAACATCAAGGGGCGCTGAAGCGTGACCTTGACTGGACGCCGCGCCGCCCTGGCCGCCAACGCCGCCAGAACGAGATCGGACTGAACGGTGCCCTTTCCGCCAAAACCGCCGCCGATGAACGGCGATTGCAGATGGATGTTCTCCTTCGGGATGCCGAGCGTCTTGGCGAGATCGCGCAGCCCCCAGTTCATCTGCTGGATGGAAGTGCGGCAGGTCAGCCGGTCGCCGTCCCACCACGCGATCGTCGCGTGGGGCTCCATCATGGCGTGGGCTTGGTCGGGCGTCTCATAGGTTTCGTCCACCTTGACGGGCGCGGCGGCGAAGGCTTCGTCAAAATCGCCGACCGAGGTCTCAGGCGGTCCGCCGAACTGCGCCTTCTCCGCGACCGGCGCGGTCTCCACCTGCGCGGCGAGGTCGAACGAACCCTGCTCCCTCGTGTACTTAACGCGAACGAGCTGGGCGGCGGCGCGAGCCTCTTCGAACGTCCGGGCGACCACCACGGCAACGGCCTGGTGGTAGTTGTCGATCTCGGGAGCGGCGAGGAACCGCTGGACATAGAACTCGCCCTTTCCCAATGGGCCGGCGTTCTCATGCGTCACGACCGCGAGCACGCCGGGCGACGCCATGGCCGCGGTGGTGTCGATCGAGGCGATGCTGCCCTTGGCGATGGCCGAACCAAGGATAAAGCCGTAGGCGGCATCCTGGGGCAGGTCCTTCCATTCGTAGGCGTAGGTCGCGGTCCCCGTGGTCTTCAATCGACCTTCAATGCGGTCGACGGGCTGACCAACCACCTTCATCTGGTCGATTGGGTTCGTTTCCGCGGGTGTGTCGAACTTCATGGGATCGATTCCTAGCCTGTCCCGCCACCACGCCGAGCATTGGCTCGAACAGCGGAGTCTTGAACGCGTTGTTGCCGTTCGCTTGTCATGGGCAAGCAGTCGCTTTTCGACGACGTTTGCCGCCACCTGTCATCAAGATGACCGATATTGATGGGACTCGACGGGCAGCACCTCGAGAAGATGCGGCAGCCAGTAGCCCGCAAAACGACGCAGGCCTCACTATGGACGATAGGCGGCGGCGTGGAGGCGGTGTGGATCGTCCTCGAGGACGTGCCGATGGCTGACTGGACCGATGCGGTCCACATTGCTGAGATCGAGCAACAGCTCGACCAACTTTGCGTCAGGCCCGACTACGGAGGGCCCGACCAACTCCTGGCGTCACGGCGCGCTAGGAAGGTCCCGCGCGCGCCGGTCATTCCTCAGGCTACGTCCGGGAGGTCTTCGATCAGCTTGTCCAGCGTGATCGGGTAGGATCGGACACGGATGCCCGTGGCGTTATAGACCGCGTTGGCGACCGCCGCGCCGACGCCGCAGAGGCCGAGTTCACCGATGCCCTTTGCCTTCATCGGCGAGGATCGCGGATCGGTCTCGTCGAGGAAGATCACCTCCTGGTGCGGGATGTCCGCGTGGACAGGAACCTCGTAACCCGCGAGGTCGTGGTTGACGAAGAAGCCATGCCGCTTGTCTAAGGCGAGCTCTTCCATCAGCGCGCCACCGACGCCCATGGTCATGGCGCCGATCACCTGGCTGCGGGCCGTCATCGGGTTGAGGATGCGGCCGGCCGCGCAGACGGACAGCATCCGGCGCACGCGCACCTCCGCCGTCGACACGTCGACTCCCACTTCCACGAAATGGGCACCGAACGTCGATTGCTGCTCGGCGTCGGTGAAGGCGGTATCCCATTCCATCGTGTCTTCCGCGACCAGCTCGCCATCGGCCGCCGCATCCGTCAGGCTGACCGAACGATTGCCGGACCGCACTTCGCCGTCCGCGAAGACCAGATCGTCCGCCGAGTTGAAGCCGAGTTTGGCGGCGATTGCTTCCCGCAGCTTGACGCAAGCGGCGTAGACGCCCGCCGTGGACGAGTTGGCGCCGAACTGGCCCCCGGACCCCGCCGATACGGGAAAGCTGGAGTCGCCTAGATTAACCGCGACGCGGGACAGAGGCAGCCCCATCATCTCGGCCGCCGTCTGCGCGATGATCGTGTAGGAGCCTGTACCGATGTCGGTCATGTCCGTCTCGACGGTGACGATACCGTCCTGCCCCAGGCGAACCCGAGCACCGGAAGGCAGCGTCATGTTGTTGCGGAAGGCCGCAGCGACGCCGACGCCGACCATCCACTGCCCGTCGCGGACCTGGCCCGGCTGGGGGTTACGGGCGTTCCAGCCGAAGCGCTCGGCACCCTGACGCAGGCACTGCACGAGTTGGCGCTCCGAGAAGGGCCGCTCCGGCTTTATCGGATCTACCTGCGTGTCGTTGAGGGCCCGGAACTCGACCGGATCCATCCCGAGCTTCTCGGCCATCTCGTCCATGGCGATCTCGAGCGCCATGAGGCCGGGCGCTTCCCCGGGGGCGCGCATGGCGTTGGCTTCAGGAAGGTCCATCTTGGCAAGTCGGTTGGATGCCAGACGATGGGCGCCGGCGTAGAGCAGCTTGGTCTGCGCCACGGCGTCCTCGGGATCGCCGCCGGTGAGGTTGCCGGACGCGCTCTCATGGCCGATCGCGAGGATGCGGCCGTCCTCGCCGGCGCCGATCCGGATGCGCTGGATGGTGGCGGAACGGTGCGTCGTGTTGTTGGGGATCATGGGACGCGTCAGCGCCACCTTCACCGGGCGCTTGGCCGCCTTGGCGCCAAGTGCTGCCAGTACCGCGTCCGTGCGCAGGAAGAGCTTGCCGCCGAAACCGCCGCCGATGAAGGGCGAGATCAAACGAACCTTGTCCTTCGGCATGTTCAGCGTCGTGGCGAGATCCGTGACGCTCCAGTCGATCATCTGGTTCGACGTCCAGACGGTCAGCTCGTCCCCGTCCCATCGCGCGATGGAGGCATGGGGCTCCATCGCGGAATGGCTTTGGCTCGGCGTCGTGTACTCTTCGTCGAGCTTGACCTGCGCATCGGCAAAGGCCTTGTCGAAGTTGCCGAGGCGGTCCTCTCCCGGAGTCGCGCTGCCCTCGCTACCGCTGCGCACGACAAGCGAAGCGTCCTTGGCCGATCCCTCGAGATCGAACTGCCCATCCTCGCCGATGTAGTCGACCCGCACCAAGGCTGCTGCCGCCCTAGCCTCCTCAAAGGTCCGCGCGACGACGAGTGCGATAGCCTGGTGGTAGTGCTGGATCTCTGGGCCACCCAGAAGCTTGGCAACGTTGAACTTGCCCTTGCCGAGCGGCCCGGCGCTCTCGGCCGTGACGATGGCGAGAACGCCGGGTGCGCGCCGTGCATCGTCAAGCTGCATGGCGGAAACCCGGCCCTTGGCGATCGCGCTCCCCACCACATAGCCGTAGGCGGTATCAGGACCGACATCATGGCGCTCGTAGGCATACGGCGCGGTGCCCGTCACCTTGTGGCGACCGTCGATGCGCTCGTGCGGCTGGCCGACGACCTTCAACTGGTCGATTGGATTGGTGCCGGCGGTTTTGTCGAACTTCATGGGATCAGCTCCTCGCCTGCGCCATCACCGCGCCGATCGTGCGCTCGACCAGCGGGACCTTGAACGCGTTGTGTTCCGTGGGCCTAGCATCGGCCAGAAGTCGTCCCGCGGCCGTCTTCGCGCCATTCGCGAAGGCTGCATCGGCTTCGGCAACGCGCCAGGGCTTCGGGGCGACGCCGCCGACGGCAAAGCGGCCCGTACCGTCCGGCTGGACGACGGCGGCGACCGAGATCAGCGCGAAAGCATAGGACGCGCGGTCGCGGACCTTGCGATAGATATGCCTGCCGCCGAGGGGTTTTGGAACCGTCACCGCGGTGATGAACTCTCCCGCTTCCAGCGCGGTCTCGATGTGCGGCGTATCGCCGGGCAGGCGGTGGAAGTCGGCCATCGGGATGGTGCGGGTTGCGCCGTCCGGCTTCACCGTCTCGACGGTGGCATCAAGCACGCGCAGCGCGACGTTCATGTCGGAAGGGTTGGTCGCGATGCAGGCCTCGCTCACTCCCACGACACCAAGCTGGCGCGAGTAGCCTTCGAGCGCCGAGCAGCCGGAGCCCGGGTTGCGTTTGTTGCAGGGCATGTTGGTGTCGTAGAAGTAGGAGCAGCGCGTACGTTGGAGCAGGTTCCCCGCCGTCGTCGCGCGGTTGCGGAGCTGGCCCGAGGCGCCGGCGACGATCGCCCGCGTCAGCACGCCGTAGTCGCGCATCACGCGCGCATCGGCAGCGAGATCCGTGTTGCGCACGAGTGCCCCAATGCGAAGCCCCCCCTCCGGCGTCGCCTCGATCGTGTCGAGCTTGAGCCCGTTCACATCGATGAGGTGTGCGGGCGTCTCGATCTGAAGCTTCATCAGGTCGAGGAGGTTGGTGCCGCCCGCGATGAACTTTGCGCCCGGGGTGGCACTGGCGGCTTTGGCAGCTTCTGCGGGCGAGGTGGCCCGTTCGAACGTGAAGGACTTCATGCTGGCCTCCCGGCGACTTCGGTCATCGCTTCCGCGATGTTGGAATAGGCGCCGCAGCGGCAGATGTTGCCGCTCATGCGCTCGCGGAGTTCGACGTTCGACGCCTCGGGCGCGGACGTCAGATCGGCCGTCACATGGCTCGGAATGCCCGCCTTCACCTCGGCCAGCACCGCTACCGCGGAGACGATCTGGCCGGGTGTGCAATAGCCGCACTGGTAGCCGTCGTGCTTCACGAAGGCGTCCTGCATCGGATGGAGATTGTCGGGTGTGCCGAGCCCCTCGATCGTGGTCACCTCGTCGCCCTCGTGGAGGACGGCGAGCGTCAGGCAGGAATTGATGCGCCTTCCGTTGACCATCACCGTGCAGGCGCCGCACTGACCGTGGTCACAGCCCTTCTTCGTCCCGGTCAGGTGCAAGTGCTCGCGCAGTGCATCGAGGAGCGATGTGCGCAGGTCGAGGTCGAGGTCGCGCCGCTCGCCATTGACGGTGAAGGAAACCTTAGACGTCACGGACGGTAGCTCGCCGCCAACAGGTGCCTGCGCGTAGGAAGAGGATGGGACGACCAAGGCCGCCGCGCCAGCGGAGGCGCCTACCATCAAGTCCCGACGATTCAATTCAAGGTCGGTCGATCTCATCGTGGTTTCCCCGGTTGAGTGTTCGGTTGGACCGCCCTCCGTCCCGAATGGTTTCGGCCGGCCGACGATGTCGTCGTACGAGGCATGGGCAGCCCGATGCAGTTTGAAACTAATCTAAACTGCGCGTTTGATTACCGCTCAAAAGCTGAATGCTCCTATGAGCGGCGGTTATGAATGGGCGGGAGGAAACAGCCGCTTTGGGAGGCGCCAGTCACAGCTCACGTCGGCTCGTGTCGCTAGACTGGGGACGGTCCGCAAGCTTCAGGCGCTCTGCGCGTTTCCGGCTTTCCGCGCCATGACCGCCATTCCGGCAGAGCAGCAGAGAAGGACGGCACTGAGGATGAAGGTGCTTCGGTAGCCGCTGTGATCGAAGAGCACGCCGCCTGCCGTGGCGCCGAGGGTTATGGCGAGCTGGATCACCGCGACCATCAGGCCCCCGCCAGCGTCCGCGTCTTCCGGAACCGTCCGGGAGAGCCACGTGCCCCAGCCGACGGGCGCCGGGACGCTGATGAGTCCCCAGAGACCGAGAAGGATTCCCGTGGCGACGGTGGAGGCGCCGAGCAGCACCAGCGCGACGGCGATCGCCGCCATCCCCAACGGGATGAGGATGAGAACGGAGAACAGGCGCGAGTTCAGGAGCGCACCGACCAAGGACGTGCCCACGAGCCCAGTTAGGCCGATGACGAGCAGCAGGAGCGACAGGACCGATATGTCGACCCGGGTGACGGTTTCGAGGAATGGGCGCAGGTAGGTGAAGAGGGCGAACTGGCCCATGAACAGCAGGAAGATGGCCGCCATGCCGTAGGCGACCGCCGGATGCCGCAGCAGGCGGAAGACATTGCCCGCTGGCTTTGCCTCCGGCTCCGGCGGCATGGAGGGCATCGACAGGAGCTGCCAGACGATGGCGAGAACTGCGAGTGGCACCACCGCGAAGAAGGCGCCACGCCAACCGATGATGCTGCCGAGGTAGCTTCCGAGCGGAGCGGCGACCGTGGCCGCGAGCGCGTTTCCCCCGTTCAGCATCGCAAGCGCCTTCGGCACCGCGTCACTCGGCACGAGGCGCATGACGGTCGCGGTGCTCATGGACCAGAAGCCTCCGATGGCGATCCCGAGCAGCGCGCGGCCGGCCATCATCACCAGATAGGTCGGGGCGAGCGCAACGATCGCTCCGGAAAGGATCAGGAGCGACGTGTAGAAGAGCGTCACGGCGCGTCGATCGTAGCGTGTAACGAGGGCGGAACCGAACAGGCTGGTCAGGACGGCGAAGACACCCGAGATCGAGATCGCCTGCCCTGCCTGCCCCTCGGTGATCCGCAACGTTTCCGCGATGGGGGTCAGCAGGCTGACGGGCAAGAACTCGGATGCGATGAGGACGACGACGCCGAGCGACATCGACAGGACAGCGCCCCAGGCGGCGGGCCCGGCGGAGGCAGGTGCCTCGGTTCGGATGGCTATGGACATGAGGGTCTCTCAGTTTGACGGCGGTCGCCTGCGCGTCGGGCAGACGACCGTCTCGTTCGGCAGGCAACTTCTCCGGCCTTCCCGTCGAAGTCAGTGCTGGAGATAAGCCCCCGGGGTGAGTGGCACTATCCTGGAAGATCGACATGCTATGATAAACGCAGCTTATCAATCGTATCCCGCTTGCTGCCGCTGTTGCACCGTGGTCGGCGACCGTGATCCGCGAGCCGGGGCATTGCTAACCACCCATCGCGGCATTGCCTGAGCTAGCCAGCCTCGGCCGTCCGGTCAAAGAGCTCCCGTAAAACGCGGCGATCGCCGGCAGGGCAACCACGCCTGCCCAATGCCCGAAGAACGGGGCGACCGCGGTCGTGAAGTCCCAGAAGTCGAGACTGTAGGTGAAGGTGAGCTTGCCCCACACGTCCAACACGGACCAACTCCAGAGGCCGAAGGCACCGAGAACCGCAGTGACCAGGCGAAGTGCCGAGGTGCGCTTGGCGTTCGTGGGACCAAGTCCGAGCGTGTTGCGGACCAGGGTCATCACCCGCGTCCAGTGAAGCCCGACATGAACGCCGACGACGACCATCACCCAGTAGGCCGCGAACCAATGGATGTCCCGCAGGTAGATGCTGTCTTGAATCGGCAAGGCGGCGAACACCGACTTGGAGATAACCACGCTCGTCACGAGGAGCACCGCCATGTTGATCACCAACACCAGATGCAGGATCAGCTTCAGGACGCGACGACCGTTGTATCGTCCGTGCGCCAGGTTCGCGAACCAATGGCGGTTCACCACAAGATGCAAGGCAAGCAGGGCGAAGACGGCCGTGCCGAATAGTTCGTGGGCGATGTTCCCAAGCCACCAGTACGCCAACGACAGGAGGAGCCCCGCTGCCATGGCAGCAGGAAGTCCCAAGCGCTGGGCGACGACGGCGGAGACCGGACCCCTTCCACGGTGGCCGCGGAGGGCTATCACTCGAACTCCACGGCGTCGGAGTACGTGAACATGAACTGGCGGTCCTGTCGGCTGCGTTGATGGCAGGAGTAGCACCGCTCGACGTTCTCATCGGCCTTGACCGATCCATCGGGGCGGAACCACTGGTATTGCCAGTCGTCGATGCCGTCGCCCGTCTTCTGCGCGACGAGGTATCGCTCGAGGACATCGCTCTGGTAGTCGACGAGGACGACGTGCGTCCCGGTCGGAACAGACTGCCCACCCTTGATGGCGTCGAGCGCCGCACGGTTGGTGAGCATGTGCTCGCGCGTCACGCCCCGGCGAACCGTCGTATAATGCTCGAGTTGCTCCAGCGGGGGAAACGTTACGGCGTTCTCTTCCGCATGCGCCGAGGGCAGGCTCGCTCCGCCCAGCAGCATGAAAGACGCCACGGCGATCGCGACGAAAGCGATGGCCGCGGTCCACGCCGCTCGCTGACTCTTGCTTCTCATGCACCCGTCCGTTCCATTGGTTGTTCGAGGTGTCTCGATGCCAAGGTACGCGGGCGCGTTAGTTAGGATTAGGCGGTTAAAGCGGCATAGACCAATAACTAGGGCTTATGAGTGAGTGGACTGTCGAACTGCTTTCTCGGAAGGTGCCGAAAGCTGAGAACGACCCACGGTCATGTCTGCTTTCGTGGTAGCCGAATGGACTTTTGGATGACTAAGAAGGGTCGAGAGCCGTCCGACCGCTTCCGGACGTTCGCTTCGTCAGGTCAGAACGACAATCTTTCCGCCCGCCTCATTGGCCTCCATGCAACGGTGCGCCTCGACGATCTCGTCGAACCGGAACACGTGGCCGACCTTCACAGGCAGCCTGCCCTTCTCGACCTCGTCGACGAGCCTCTGAAGGGGCATTGCCATGAACTCCTCGGCACCGCCGCTGTAGGTGGTCAAGCTGACCGCCGTCGGGATTGCCGTCATCGGCTCGAAGGCTTCGAGCGTCCAGTGGTCACCGACCATTCCGCTCATGCCGACCGCCCCGTGGCGCTTAACGCACGCTAGGGAGTCGAGGAGCGTGGTTGTCCCGACGAGCTCCAGCACCTTGTCGACGCCGTCCGGGAAC
>NZ_JBUZWE020000027.1:0-18814 GCF_055730135.2 Mesocryomonas lacus
CCACCGCGATCCTGCAGCGCGCCGGCATGACCTGGGAGGAGGCGCTGAGCCTCACGCCGGGCCGCCAGACGATTGCCGTCATCCCGCCGGACACGACTGCCACCGACAGAGCAATCGCTCTCCTCAAGGCCGCATTGGCGCAGAGCGAGCGGCGCCGTCAGGACCTCAAGGCAGCTCTTGAATCTAAGCGCTCGGTGTTCTGGATGGGCAAGGACGGAGGGCCATGGGTGGGGTATGTTGATCCCAGCCTTTTTCTACCGCTTCTCGGCTTTCGCAGAAGCAGCAATCCCGCGCCTTATTGCCCTTAGCAGGGGGCCGGATAACTCTCGGCTTGTCCCAGATTTCTTCGAACAGTACGAAACAGCATAGCCGCTCTCGGCCAACCTGCCCTTCATCTGTTTCCTAATCTCGACTTTGGCCATCAAATATCTAGCGTGACCAGTTCAATCTTTTCTGACAGAAACAAGTTCCCGCGCCGCTTCATTGACCCGGCTTTGCCATCCTGGGCCAGAGGCCCGGAGTGCAGCCAAGACCTCGTCGTCTAGCCTGATAGAAATGAGCGTCTTCTTCCGCTCCCGGCCTCGCTTTTTGCCCGACTTGAGAGCCGCATAAACCTCCGGCATCGCCTCGCTCATCGGCTTCGCTGTCGCAAGCTCTTCGTCCGTCAATTCGGGGCTATCGACGGCGTCCCAATCGTCTTTCGTGTAGCCGTGGGCTGCTGCTTTTGCCGGATCAAAGTCCCTCTGCATAGGTCTTCCTCTCCTTGTCCGAAGCCGGTCGCATGCTGATGAAGGAAAAGGCTTCAGTGCCGAGCGTGGCGAAAATTACGGTTATGACGTGGCCAAACTCACCGATCGCTGCGAACCGGCTTTCCTTCGCCAGGACGATGACGGCATCTTCGAAAAACTCAGGGTCAAGATCGACAAAGTCCATCCCGTGCTTCGCTATGTTGGATTGCCGCTTTGGTTCGTCCCAAACGATCTTCATAAACTCGTAGATACGAGAGTCACGTCAGCTACGCAATGCGGCGGTTGTGACGCCTTCGTTAAAAGGCTGAAACGCACACGCAAGCAACCAGCCCCGGAGGGCTGCGCTTGGCAAATTGTCAGGTGCATGGGGCCGTATCGCAAGGACGAGGACGCTGAGTTCCTGGAGCCGATCCGTGCATCGTCGATGCTCGGCCGACTTACGGCTACAGGCGTGTGATTGCGCTGCTGAACCGTCGCCTGCGCTCCGAGGGGCCCCGACAGTCAATGCCAAGCGCGTGTTACGGATCATGCAGCATCACGGCCTGACGCTCGAGCGCCATACCGCCCGTCGGTCCGGCCGAACGCATGACGGCGTGGTCATCGCGCTCCGCTCGAACGTACGCTAGTGCTCCGACCATCTGGAGATCCATGCCCGAAACCGCGAGGTCGTGCGCATTCTCTTCGTCCTGGATGCTTGCGACCGCGAGATCATCGCCTGGTCGGCCGTGGTGCAGGCCGGCGTCTCCGGCGAGATGGTGCGCAACCTCATGGTCGCCGCGGTCGAACGCCGCTTCGGCACGACCAACGTTCCGCATGCAGTCGAATGGCTGTGGGACAACGGCAGCGCCTACATCGCCAAGGAAACCGCCGACACCGCCCGTGCCCTTGGCCTGACACTCCTCTTCACGCCCGTTCGCAGCCCAGAGTCGAACGGCATGTCGGAAGCCTTCGTCAAAATGCTGAAGCGCGACTATGCCAGCATCACCGTCCTGCCCGACGGAGCCACCATTCTCGCCTTGCTCCCCCACTGGATCGAGGACTATTGCGAGGTCCACCCGCACTCAGGCCTGAAGTTCCGCTCGCCCCGCGAATTCATCAGGCTAAGTGTTTAAATCTAACCGCCGCCTGGCCGGTGAAATGAGGTCCACTCCAGATTGCAGCGCCGCGGTCTCGTCAATCTTCATGGCCGGACGAGCCGGTGGTAGCTGTGCTTCGTATACGGCTGTTCGCCCCAATGCTTGTAGGCGAGGCCTGCGGCAACGAAGCGTGCGGGTGCGGCCGGTTTGGTCAGGTTATTATAAAAGTGATGCGGCTCGAACAGCATCTTCAGCCGCGCTGGCTACCCCATGCACCACCCGCAGCCTCGACGTCCATCACTGCGTGGATCTCGTCCTCGCCTACCTTGATGCGACACCCGATGCGTCGGGGATCGATGTCGCAAAGAGAGTGGCCGGCGAACTTGATGCTGCGGAAGTCAGTTATGGCAAAACCCATTGGCGCATGTAAAAGACCGCCTGCTGTGTGCGAGCCTTGTGGTGGAATTCCGATGTGTTGTGCGTTTACCGAGTAGGGAAACTAATTGTCCCGGGGGCTTGAACCTTCGTCGCACTTTCATGCTTTATGAACGAAAAACAGGTGACAGCGTGAAATCAACAAAGCTCGTAGATGACGGTGAATGGGAGCCGATAAGTTGGTTGCGCTATGTCATCGAGATGCAGACGGTACCTATGTCGAGGCAGAATCGTTTTTTCCGACGAAGACACCATGGTAGTTGGGTATATTGCGAGACCAAGGGTCCCTTCCCGCTACCTGTACTAAACACTGATCGAAGGATCGTTCCCGACTACCATTATTCTGGTGCCGAGCGCCGGTCGCGCGAAACCTGAGTTCGATCGGCTAGAGTAAAAGAATGGCTGCCAGGGCAATCCAAAATGCCGCCGAAACCATCGAGCCAATGATCAAGCCGCGGGCTGGCCCAAACTGCGTGCGCGATGCGGTCGCCGTCCTAGGCTGCTGCTTAGCATGGGCAAACGTCCTACTCATGACCGTTCCTCCTCGCGGGATAATTTTCCCGTTCAGAGCATGTAATCACTAAACCCTTCGTAAGCCAACTCATGGTCATAAATTAGTCAAGTTTGCCACCAGCTCGCTAAAACCGTAGCCATATTACCGATGGCGACGACCGCGTGCACTTGTGGGACGTCAGTTCGCTAACCAGTTTTTAAGCTATGAGTTGGAACTGCTCACTGCTCTGCTAGATTGTGAAGGTCCAAAGGCGTTGCCGGAGGAGAGGAGCAGTCCCTTAAGTTTCGCCGCTGCGGGGACTGCTCTTCAATGGCTCGTCGGCTTGAGGTAACTCCCACTCTCTCTTTTGCAAGCTTCGGACGTGTTGATAGAGTGAGCGAGAGAAGCGCTTATTTCGAGGTTGGAGCCTTTCGAAATTTGTCGCTGGCAAGCTGGGCAAGATGCGCCTTTTACGAAATCGCGATTGCCAGCAGAGCCCAGAAGATCGCTCCCAACATTCCGCCAGCCACAATGCCACGTGCAGGTCCGGTTTGCCGCCTGCGCGCAATGCGCTGTTCGATCAAACGAAACTGCTTTCGGTTACGTGCGCGCGTTTGAATCATTTCCGTCTCCCCTAAGGTTGAAATATTCTGAGCATCGAAGCAGTCAGTAGTTTGGCAGAGAACGTAGCCAATCAACAGATGGAAGGTTTCAAGGCAGGCGGGGTTGGTCATGCTCCAAAGAGAGCGAAGCTCCCGCGCACATAGAGGTGGCTCGGCAGATCTGCACAGCGGGCTGAGTGGATTGTCTGCCTGAAGGCAGCCAGGATGGCTACGATCAGGAGCGACGATGACCAAGAGACTCAGGCGGAATCACAGCGCTGCCTTCAAGGCGACGGTGGCGTCGGCGGCGGGGCGCGGCGAGAAGACGCTGGCGGAATTAGCGAAGCAGTTCGACATGCATCCAATCAGATCACGCAGCGGCGCTCGCAGCTTCTGGACAGTGCTGCCGGCGATTTTGGAACGGAGCCGAGCGCCGCTTCCGCAGCGCCGCTGATTGACGTGAAGACCCTCCACGCCACAATCGGGGAGCTGACATTGGCCAACGATTTTTTGGAAGGCGCGCTCGACAAGGCCGGACTGTTGCCGAGTGCCAGACGATGATCGACCACTCGCATGATCTGCCCGTCGTCCGGCAGGCCCGAGAGCTAGGCATCAGCCGGGGCGGCATCTACTACCTGCCGCGCCCGGTCCGGGCCGCCGATCTCGCGCTGATGCGGCGGATCGACGAACTGTATCTGGACTATCCCTTCGCCGGCAGTCGCATGTTGCGCGACCTCCTGGCTGGCGAAGGCATCAGCGTTGGCCGCCTGCACGTCGCGGCGCTGATGAACCGCATGGCGATCGAGGCGATCTACCGCAGGCCGAGCACCTCGAAGCCGGCGCCGGGCCACAAGATCTATCCCTACCTGCTCCGCAAGCTGCCGGTGACGCGGCCGAACCAGGTCTGGGCGATGGATATTACCTACGTGCCGATGACCCGGGGCTTCGTCTATCTGGCAGCCGTCGTCGATTGGTTCAACCGGCGGGTGCTGAACTGGCGAATCTCGATCACGATGCAGGCGGACTTCTGCATTTAGGCCGTCAAGGAGGCCTTGGCCCGCTTCGGGCGCCGGACATTTTAAACACGGATCAGGGTTCGCAGTTCACCAGCATCGACTTCACGAAAGTCCTGCAGGTCAAGGAGGTCAAGATCAGCACGGACGGCAAGGGCGCCTGGCGCGACAACGTCTTCGTGGAGCGGCTCTGGAAATCGGTCAAATACGAGGAGGCCTACCTTCGGGCCTATGAGATAGTCAGCCATGCCGGACGTCGATCGGCCGATACCTCCACTTCTACAACGGCAGACACCTGCACTCGAGCGTGGGCCGGTCGACGCCCGACCATGCCTACTTCAACCACCCGCTTCTCGCAGCGGCATAAACCCGGCAGACGACCCACTCCGGCGAGCCTGTCCGGACGAACCGAGCCATCTCTGTTAGCGCTTGCTAATATGTCGTCACAATGATGAATTTAATTTCACGCAGATGAACCTGGAGCGGGCCATGGCCATGCACTCTTCAATCGCTTCTCAGGATGCCGAATGGCAAACGCGAATCGAGCTGGCCGCCTGCTATCGGCTGGCCGCTCACTACAAGATGACCGACCTGATCTACACCCACATCACCGCGCGGGTGCCGGGCGAGGACGGCCGCTTCCTGATCAATCCCTATGGCTACCGGTGGGAGGAGATGACCGCGTCCTCGCTGGTGAAGATCGACATCGACGGCCACAAGGTCGACGGCTCGACGGCAAGGGTGAACCCGGCCGGCTTCACCATCCACAGCGCGATCCATGGCGCCCGGCACGACGCCACCTTCGTCATGCACACCCACACCCGCGCCGGCGTCGCCGTCTCCTCGATCGCGGACGGCCTGCTGCCGTTGAACCAGATCGCGCTGCAGTTCTACGGCCGCATCGGCTACCACGACTACGAGGGCATCGCGCTCGACCATTCCGAGCGCGACCGCATCGTCGCCGACCTCGGCGAGTTCCCGGCGCTGGTCCTCAGAAACCACGGCCTCATCGCCGTCGGTCGCACGGCAGCCGAGATGTTCAACGCGATGTTCTATCTCAATGCCGCCTGCGAGATCCAGGTCGCGACGCTGTCGATGGGGCGGCCGCTGGTCGTGGTGCCGGACGCCGTCGGGCGCCGCGTCACCGAACAGTTCGACCAGATGGCCTTCGATGACGGCGACCTGCTGCTCGAATGGGCCGCGCATCTTCGCACCATCGACTCGATCGACCCGTCGTACAAGAACTGAACGAGCGAGAACCGAACAAGACGAACAGACATCAGACGAGCGGAAAAACAAATACAGGCTGCATATCCGGGCTGGAGACCCTCATGACCGTTACCGACATGAAGCCGCAGTTTGCCCCTTCCGCCCTGACCTGGACGCTGCCCGCACGGGCCTATTCCAGCGAGGACAGCTTCGCCGACGAACGGGCGAAAATCTTCACCCGCAACTGGATGCTGTTCTCCTGGTCCGAGAAGGTGCCCAACCCCGGCGACTACGTCCGCGGGACAGTCGCGGGCTATTCGGTCTTCGCGATGCGCGGGGATGACGGCGTGCTGCGCGCCTTCCACAATGTCTGCCGTCACCGCGGCGCGGAGATCGTCTCAGCCGATAGCGGACATTGCGGCAAGCTCGTCGTCTGCCCCTACCACTCCTGGAGCTTCGACCGCGCGGGCCTTCTGAAGCGCGCCCGCGACTTTGGCGGCGACCACAGTTTCGACCCCGCCGAATGGGGGCTCTACCCCGTCGACTGCGAGGAATGGCGCGGGCTGGTCTTCCTGCGCATCGCGCGCGGCGGCGAGAGCCTGCGGGAGTGGCTCGGCCCGATCGACGCAATGGCGGCCGACTATCCGCTGGAGCAGCAGCACTACTTCATGTCGAAGGACAGCGACGTCGATGTCGACTGGAAGACCTACGGCAACAATTACCTTGAGTGCTACCACTGCCAGACCATGCATCCGGGCCTCTGCGCCTCGATGGACATCGAGCAGTACAAGGTCGACGTCCACTATGACGACCGGTTCTTCCACCTGCACGCCCCGGCGCGCGACGGCGGGCTGACCCGCGGCCTCTACTTCTACCGGTTCCCCGTGATGATGCTGAACCTCTACGACTGGGGCTCGTCGATCGCCACCGTCGAGCCGCTGGGCCCCGGCCGCATCCGCCACATCAACTGGTACTTCTTCACCGACGTCAGCCCTGAGAAAGCCGAGGCCAACCGGCAGTCGGCGGAATGGTCGGCGCAGATCGTCTCGGAGGACATCGACATCATCCTCGGCGTCCAGCGCAACCTCAACGCCGGCGTCTACACCCGCGGACCGGTCTCGCCGAAATACGAGCATGGCGTGCTTGGCTTTCAGAACATGGTGCGCGATGCGCTCGCCGATCCGGCGCCGGAAGCCCAGCGGGTGGCGGCAGAGTAATGGCGGCCGACCACCGTCAGTAGCTCGGCGGGGTAATCGCCCAGACCAGCTTCAACTCGGTGCTGCCGGGATTGCGGTAGCGGTGCGGGCGGGTGCTGGCGAAGGCAAAGCTGTCGCCGGTGGCGAGGTGGTAGCGGGTGTCCTCGACCCAAAGCTGCATCTCGCCCGACAGCACCAGCCCGGCCTCCTCGCCGGCATGGCTATAGGCTTCGGGCCCCGCACCGGCGCCCGGCTGGAGCGTGCGGAACAAGAGTTCCAGCGCGCCGTCGAGGTTCGGTACCAGCAGTTCGTCGGTGATGCCGAGGCGCGTCATTTCCATCTTGCGCCGGCGAGAGGCCCGCACTACCACGCCGGCCTGGCCCTCGTCCTCCGGCGCCCCCGCCTCTGCGCGGAAGAACCAGCCGATGGTGACACCGAGCGTCCCCGCGATCTGCTGCAACTGCCGGATCGTCGGCGTCGAGAGGCCCCGCTCGACCTGCGAGAGGTGGCCGACGGACATCCCGCTGCGCGCCGAAACGGCCGACAGCGTCAGCCCCAGCGCCTTGCGCCGCTCACGGATCAACGGGCCGAGCACGTCCACCGGGTCGGCCGACGCCGCGGCGCTCTCGTTAGCACGCGCGGATATCGCTGGCGCGGGCGTCGGCCGGGACAGATCGCTGTTGTCATCGTTCACGGCAGGTCCTCGCATCGGCGTCGCGGCCCGGCAACGGAGACCATCTACGCTGAATTTCACGCGAGTGAATACACCGTGCCCGAGAGGGCCGACAAGTCGCAGTAGCTGGCGCAGCGCAACCGGGCCAAAGTCCGCCGAAGCACTCGAAAGGTCGGAAATCGACGGGGCCAGGGCGGCGTAAGGCTAGGCCCTGCGGCCGGGAAGGCCTAACGCTGATTTGTCAGTATCATGAAAAGGGAATGCCATGAGCGAGCGTATCGGAATGCGGACAGGAGAAGCCCTCGTCGCCGGTGGCCCGCCCGGGACGGCGGCCGAGCCGGAAATCGTCATCGGCGAGCTCGACGGTCCGGTCGGCACCGCCATCGCGACGCTGACCGGCGACCAGGTTGCCGGCCACACCCGCGTCTTCGCGCTCCTCAACACCGACATCATGGTCCGCCCCGTCACGCTCTGCGTCTCGAAGGTCACCGTCACCAGCTTGAAATATACCAACATCTTGATGGGCACTGTGCAGTTCGCCATCGCCAACGGCGTGCTCGACGCGGTGCGTGCGGGCTTCATCCCGAAGGAGAAGGCGAACGAGCTCGGCATCATCTGCTCGGTCTGGCTGGCGCCGAGCGTCGTCGACGACGATGCCCTCGACCACAAGATCCTGTTCGACCTGCACCGCCGCGGCACCACCGAGGCGATCCGCAAGGCGATGGCGAACGAGCCCTCGATCGACTGGCTGCTGGAGAACCAGGACAAGATCATGCACCGCTACCACCAGATGGGCCTCGACGGTAAGATCTAAGCTCGGCCGGCCGCCGGGCTTTAAGCGGCGGCCGGTGCGCCACCCCGGCACCGGGGCGGCAGGGAGGCGGAGCGGCCAGATGGCGTTATCGCTGAATGGCGTGATGGCGGCATCGTGACCGCACCATCCGGCGCGGTCGGCGTTGAGGATGGGATGAGAGGGATGTGCCAGGTGATGAAGGCCTTCAGCCACGGCGCCACGGACGGCGTAGATTTCTATGCCGGGCTGCCGCTGATTGGCAGTTTTGCCGCCCTCGCCGATCCCCGCTGCTACCATGCCGTCCCGCCGGGATGGGTCGTCGGCCTCGCCGATATCGTCCAATCGACCGAAGCGATCGCGGAGGGACGCTACAAGGAGGTCAACACTGCGGCTGCAGCCGTCATCGCCGCCGTGTCGAATGCGCTTCCCGCGCGGCAGATCCCCTTCGTCTTCGGCGGCGACGGCGCAAGCTTCGCCCTTGGCCCCGAGGATGCCGAGACCGGCCGCCTGGCGCTGGCACGGACGGCGCGCTGGATCGGCGTCAACTTCGGCATGACGATGCGCGTGGCGATGGTCCCGGTCGAGGATATCCGTGCAGCGGGTAACGACCTGCGGGTCGCCCGTTTTCAGGTATCGCCGGATGTAGCCTATGCGATGTTCGCCGGCGGCGGGCTCGCCTTCGCCGAGGCGCGGATGAAGGCGGGGGATTACGGGGTGACGGCCGCCACCGACGGCGCCGGGCCGAACCTTGACGGCCTTTCCTGCCGCTTCGCCGAGATCCCTTCGCAGCACGGCACGATCCTCTCGGTCATCGCCATGCCGACACTGGCCGGACGCGATGCGTTCCAAGCGGTCATCGGCGATGTGCTCGCGCTGGCTTTTGACGAGGCCGACGAGGGCCGGCCGGTTCCACCCGGTGGCCCGCGCCTCGCCTGGACACTGAAGGGATTTGCGCTGGAGACACGCATGGCCGCTGCCGGCACCGGGCGTAACTTGGCGGTCTCGGCAGTCAGCGTTGCCGCCCGGCAGTTCATCTCGTACCTAATACTCGCCACCCGCCGGCCGATCGGCGGCTTCGACCCCGACCGCTATCGCCAGCAGATGGCCGGCAATTCCGACTTCCGCAAGTTCGACGATGGCCTGCGGATGACGCTCGACTGCACCCCGGCGACGGCTGATCGGATCGAGGCGGTGCTGCGTGCGGCCGAGCGAAGCGGCACCGTAGATGTCGGCCTGCACCGTCAATCTTCATCGATGATGACCTGCTTCGTGCCCTCGCCCAGCAGCAGCGACCATATCCACTTCGTCGACGGCGCGGCCGGCGGCTACGCGATGGCCGCGCAAGCTTTGAAAGAGACAGCCCGGGTGCGCCGCGGCCTGCCGATGACGAGCCCGGCAAGGACGTCCTTCGCTATATCCGGAGAGATATAGCGCTTCCCTCGCGCCGGATTTCGCTCTATCGAAAGAGTCCGCGCTCCAGCTTCAAAGGGGAACCATGCCGAACCGCCGCGACTTTCTCTGCCGCCTTGCCGCCCTTGCACTCACGGCTGGCCTGGCGCTTTACGGCCACCGGCCCGTTCTCGCCGAGGAAGCCGGCCCGGTGGTGTTTGCGGCGGCAAGTCTCAAGAATGCGCTCGACGCGGTCAATGCCGCCTGGACAGAAGAGACCGGCAAATCCGCCGTCATCTCCTATGCCGCGAGCTCGGCACTCGCCAAGCAGATCGAGGCGGGCGCGCCGGCCGACGTGTTTCTCTCGGCCGATCTCGACTGGATGGACCACCTTGCGGAGAAGGGTCTGATCAAGACCGGGACCCTCCAGGAACTCCTCGGCAATGCCATCGTGCTCATCGCGCCGAAAGGTAGCGCCGCCCGGACCGAGATCGTCCAGGGCTTTCCGCTGAAGGACCTCCTCTCCGGCGGCAAGCTGGCGATGGCCGCCGTCGCGTCGGTCCCGGCCGGCCGATACGGCAAGGCCTCGCTGGAAAGCCTCGGCGTCTGGGACAGCGTCAAGGCCGACGTCGCGGAGGCGGAGAACGTTCGCGCCGCGCTGCTGCTGGTCTCGCGCGGCGAGGCGCCGCTCGGCATAGTCTACGCCACGGACGCCGCAGCCGACGCCGGCGTCGAGGTTGTCGGCACCTTCCCGGCGGCCTCGCATCCGCCGATAGTCTACCCCGTCGCCGAAACTACCGAAAGCCGTCATCCCAATGCCCCCGCCTTCGCAGCTTACCTCAGCAGCCCGCGCGCGAAAACGCTGTTCAAACTTGAGGGCTTTACCGTCCTCGCCAAGTAGGCCCAATACGCGCAGGCGTCCGCCCGGGCGCCGGTCGCAGATAGGCGGGGACCGCTCCCCGGCCTCAGCCGGAAACGCGCATGGATTGGCTCGCCCTCAGCCCGGAAGAGTGGACGGCAGTGCGCCTCAGCCTGCGTGTCGCGGTGGTCGCGACGCTCGCCAGCCTGCCTTTTGGCCTCGCCGTCGCTTACCTCCTTGCCCGCGGCAGGTTCTGGGGCAAGGCGCTGTTGAATGGGCTCGTCCACTTGCCGCTGGTGCTACCGCCGGTGGTAACGGGCTATCTACTGCTACTGAGTTTCGGGCGCCGCGGGATTTTCGGTGCAGCGCTGGCGGAGGTGGGCATCGTCTTCTCCTTCCGCTGGACCGGTGCGGTGCTTGCCTGCGCGGTAATGAGCTTTCCGCTGCTGGTGCGGGCGATTCGGCTGTCGATCGAGGCGGTGGATCGCCGGCTGGAGGATGCCGCCGGCACGTTGGGTGCGAGCCCCCCCTTCGTCTTCGCCACCGTCACCTTGCCCTTGATCTTGCCTGGCATTCTCGCGGGCATGATCCTGTGCTTTGCCAAGGCGATGGGCGAGTTCGGCGCCACCATCACTTTCGTCTCGGCCATTCCCGGCGAGACCGAGACCTTGCCCGCGGCGATATACGCGTTCACGCAGGTGCCCGGCGGCGATGCCGGCGCCCTTCGGCTCACGCTTGTTTCCGTCGCCCTGTCGATGACGGCCCTGATGCTTTCGGAGCTTCTGGCCCAGCGCGTCGGCCGGCGGGGTGAGCCGTGATGGCGATCTCGCTCGAACTTCGCCACCGGCTCGGTGCATTCACCCTCGACGCCCGCTTCTCTAGCCCCAGCCGGCTCACCGCCTTGTTCGGTCAGTCCGGATCAGGCAAGACCTCGCTGGTCGACCTCGTCGGCGGGCTAACGCGGCCAGACTCCGGCCTGATCACGGTCAACGACCGCGTGCTGGTCGATACCGAGAAGCGGATCTTCGTGTCTCCGCATAAGCGGCGGGTCGGCTACGTTTTCCAGGATGCGCGCCTGTTTCCGCATCTCAGCGTTCGGCGCAATCTCGTCTATGGGCGCTGGTTCACGCCGGCCGGCGAACGTTACCAGTCCTTCGACGATGTCGTCGACCTGTTGGGGCTGGCCGGCCTCCTTCACCGCCCGCCATCGAACCTTTCGGGCGGCGAGCGCCAGCGCGTAGCGATCGGCCGGGCGCTTCTGGCGAGCCCGCGGCTGCTGCTGATGGACGAGCCGCTGGCGGCGCTAGACGAGGCGCGCAAGGCGGAAATCCTGCCCTATATCGAACGGCTGCGCGACGGGCTGGCGATCCCGATCCTCTATGTCACCCATTCGATTTCCGAAGTGCTGCGGCTTGCCGCGCATCTGGTGGTGCTGAAGGAGGGACGCGTCGTCGAACAGGGCAATTCCGCCGAGATCGCCCGTCGCCTTGACCTCGCCCCGGTGGTCGCCGATCTCGAGCCGGGCAGCGTTGTCGAGACGACGGTGGCGGGCCATGATGATACTTATGGACTGACGGCGCTGACGCTCGGAACGGGAACGCTGCAGGTTCCGCGAATGGCTGCGGCAGCGGGCACGCATGTCCGCCTGCGTATCCGCGCCCGCGATGTGATGATCGCCTTGGCGCGCCCGACCGGGCTCAGCGCCCTCAACGTCCTTAGCGTTGCCGTGGTCGCCATCTACAACGATGGCCAGACGCATGCCGACATTCAACTCGACTGCGCTGGCAGCACGCTCGCCGCCCGCATCACGCGCCGCTCCGTCGCCGAACTCGGCCTGCGCCCGCGCATGCAAGTGTTCGCGCTGGTAAAATCGGTGTCGTTTGAGCGTGGTGGCGGGTCGACACGCGGCACCAAATAGCGGAGGCCGCGGCGTAGGTCGGCTGTTCAAAATGTGGCTTGCGCCTTCTTCGGTGGAAAGCGAGGTTAAGCTCGGCTGCAAACAACCATTAAACACCTACGGACCTTTTTATCCCGCTGTTTAGATAGGTTTTTTCGTCTTTCTTATGGTGTTCCCCCTAATCTGGCGCAAACCAGGGGATTAGCCGCATGCCATACACCGTCAACGCTTCGGGTCAGTTCATCTACACCAGTGCCACGGCCGTCAAAGCGTTCTACGCAACGGCAACCACGGCCACCCTCATGGGCACCAGCGCGGCGGAAGCTCTCTGGGGGAAGGCCGGCGTGTCGATGACGCTGTCCGGGGGCTTCGGCGACGACACGTATTATGTCTACTCCAATTCGAACAAGGTCTCCGAGCAGGCAGGCGGCGGGGTCGACTCCGTCACGACCTGGATGAACTACGTCCTCCCCGACAATGTCGAAAACCTCTCTGTCATCGGCAGCGATCTCTATGCCTTCGGCAATACGCTGGACAACATCGTCAAGGGTGGCGCCGGTCGCCAGACCATCGACGGGAAGGGTGGCAACGACATCCTGACCGGCGGAGCAGACAGCGATATCTTCGTGGTCTCGAAGGGCAAAGGCAGTGATCTCATCACCGACTTTGCGGCCGGGTCCGGCGGGGATGTCATCCGCCTCACCAATTATGGGGTGACGAGCTTCTCCTCACTGCAGACCAAGATGAAGCAGGTGGCGGGCAATGTCGTCGTCGATCTCGGCGGAAATGAGAAGCTTGTCCTGAACAACGTCTCTTCCGACAAGCTGACGGCAGCGAACTTCCAGCTGTCTCTCGACACCAGCGGTATGAAGCAGGTCTTCTCCGACAACTTCAATTCCCTGTCCTTGTTCAACGGAACGTCGGGCACCTGGAAGACCACCTACTACTGGGGGGATCGGACGCTTGCCGGCAATGGCGAGAAGCAAATCTACACGGACCCGACTTACAAGAACCTCGGCCTCAGCCCCTTCACGACGGGCGACGGGACGCTGACGATCACCGCGGACAGGCTGACGGCCGCCGAGAAGACGGCGCTGGGCGGTTTCGACTTTACGTCGGGCCTGATCACGTCCGAGCGCTCGTTCTCCATGCAGTACGGCTACTTCGAAATGCGCGCCGACCTGCCGGAGGGCAGCGGTCTCTGGCCCGCCTTCTGGATGCTGCCCATCGACGGCGACTGGCCGCCGGAGCTGGATGTCATGGAAGCGCTCGGCGGCGATCCGAATGTCGTGCACGCCACCGTCCATACCAGCCAGACCGGCAGCCATACGTCGTCGCACGCCGCCGTCGCCATGGGCGATCTCAGCACGGGCTACCACACCTACGGCGTCGACTGGCAAGCCGACACCATCAACTGGTACGTCGATGGCGTCGAGGTCTACAGTGCGGCGACGCCGTCCGACATGCACAAGCCCATGTACATGCTGGCCAATCTGGCGGTCGGCGGCTGGGCCGGCACGGCCTCCGCCAGCCTCACCTCCGCCGAGATGAAGATCGACTATATCAAGGCCTACCAGACCGCCTCCGATCATGTCGCGGTCGGGGTTCCGAAAAGCTGGGCGCCGATCAACGCGGCAACCGCCTTCTCGTCGATCGATGCGAGTGGCACGAAGATCGCCTACGACTGGTCGACCACGATGAAGCCAACGGACGTCAAGCTGACGCTGTCCGGCGACTGGGCGCGATACGCCACCGGAAACGATCTCAACAACTACATCGCAGGATCGAACGCCCAGTATAACGAACTCGACGGCGGCAAGGGCAACGACGTCCTCAAGGGCAATGGGGGCACCGACGTCTTCATCGTCCGCGACGGCGGCGGCAACGACCGCATCCTCGATTTCAGCAATACCGCGGGGAATACCGACAAGATCCAGCTTATGGGCTTCCACTTCACCCATTTCTCCGACGTCCTGCCCTTCCTGACGCAGGTCGGAAGCGGAGTCATGCTCCGCCTCGATGCCGACCAGGCGGTGATGTTCGACAACACGACGACCGCGCAGCTCTCACCCGAACAGTTCATCTTCCTGGACACGGTTGCCGCCCCCTCCGGCGCACTGCCGGTATCGGCAGTGGTGAGCCCCGTCACGACCTCCCCGGCGCCAGCGGCGGAAGTGATCGTTCCCATTGCAGCCCCAGTCGTGCCACCTGTCGTCGCCCCGGTCCAGACGCCTGCCGTGCGGGACGTCCATGCGACGGACGCCACGAAGATGGACGTCGCCCTCGGCTCGACCGGCGTCGACCGCATCATTTTCTCCGGCACCAAGGCGATCGTCCTGCCCTCGAACGTCGAGGACATCATGGTGAGTTCTTCCTCGGCGAAGATCACCGGCAATGCGCTGGCGAACCACATCACGCTGGGCGGCGGCTACAACGAGGTCGACGGCCGCGCCGGCAACGACGTGATCATCGGCGGCAACAACGGCAACAATCTTCGTGGTGGCGACGGCGACGACATCATTCGAGGCGGCAGTTCGGCTGACCTTCTGAACGGAGGGGCCGGTAACGATACCTTCGTCTTCGCCAAGGGTGACCTTGCCAAGAAGGACGGCCGCGTCGACCAGATCGGCGACTTCACCGGTGCCGGTGAAACAGGCGGCGACATGCTGCGGTTCGACGGCTTCGGCGCAGGCTCCACCCTGAAGTTCGCCGGTTACCACCAGCTCTACTCCGGCGGGAAGATGACTGGCGTCGACCAGACCTGGCAGTATTACGACGTGATGGACTCCGGGACATACGCCGGCACCATCTACGTGCATGGTTCGGCGAACCAGCTCACGCAGCGCGACTACGTCTTCTCCTGAGGACGACAGCTTCGGCCGAGCGAGCCGACCGCAAGGTCCTTGCCGACACGTCGGCTCTGAGCCGAAAGACGAAGCCTACCGCAATCCCGTCAGGGCACCTCTAAGGGCGCCCTGACGGAGCCCTCCTGTGCGGCTCTCTCCCTGCAGATCACCATAAGGGTTGCGACGCTTTGGCTCGCTATCCTGCGCTGACGTTCGCTCGCTGAATAGTTCACTGAAACTCAAGACTTAGAACTTAGTACTCACTGCAGCTTTATGCCAAAACTGCAGCGAGAGCATCAGCATGCCGGACACCCGCGCTTCCCGGACCAACGACCTCGCCCGCGCCATCAAGGTGTTCCGTCCGGCTTTGGTGCCAACGATCATCTTCAGCGTCATCATCAACCTGCTGGCCTTCGTCTCCCCGCTCTACATGCTGCAGGTCTACGACCGGGTGCTGTCCTCCCGGAGTATTCCCTCGCTGTTGACCATCACGGCCATCGCCGTCTTCCTGCTGCTGCTCCTCGGCGTATTCGAATTTGTCCGGGCGCGGGTGCTGGCACGGACCGGTGTCCAGTTCGACGAGGTCATCTCGCAGCCGCTGTTCAGGATCGTTGCCACCGGCGGGCAGCAGTTGCCGCTTGGGGCCCGGATCCAGATCCTGCGCGACGCCGACCAGGTCCGCGACTTCGTCACCGGCAGTGGCCTTGTGATGCTAATGGACGCGCCCTGGGCGCCGCTGTTCATCCTCCTCTGCTGGGTGCTGCATCCGCTCTTGGGCCTCACCACCCTCATTGGTGCGGTGTGCGTCTTCGGTTTTGCCGTCCTCAACGACCGGCTCACCCGCAGGGGCCAGAACCGCGCCTCGAACCAGGCCTCGAACGCCCATCAGTTCGCGGTCTCCGCACTCGAGAGCCCCGAGACCATCCGCAGCCTCGGCATGATACCGGCCATGATGGGGCGCTGGCGCGACGTCCGCGAGGACAGCCTCCTTCGCCAGGTCGGCATCGGCGACGTCGCCTCGGCGGTCGTGTCGACCTCCAAGGTCTTCCGGCTGGTCCTGCAGACCGCCATCATGGGGGTCGGCGCCTGGCTGGTCATCGAGGGAAAGATTTCCGGCGGTTCAATCTTTGCCGCCTCGATGCTGATGGGGCGCGCGCTCGGCCCGGTGGAGCAGGTCGTCGCCAACTGGAAGCCGCTTCTGGAAGCCCGCGCGGCCTATGACCGCCTGAACGATCTCTTCGCCGAGAACGAAGCCCCCAGCATTTCGATGGGCTTGCCCTCCCCGCGTGGGCACGTGACCGTGGAGAACATCTCGGTCGTCAACCGGGAGAGCGGGCAGACACTGCTGCGGAACGTCTCCTTCGGCGCCGAGCCCGGCACCGTCCTTGCGGTCGCGGGCCATTCCGGCGCGGGCAAGTCGACGCTCCTGCGCGCCCTTGTCGGGGCCGTGCTGCCGGATGACGGCCATGTGCGGATGGACGGCTTCTCGCTGCGGCACTGGGATCCGGACCGCCTGGGCGCCCATGTCGGCTACCTCCCGCAGGAAATCACGCTCTATGCCGGCACTGTTGCCGAAAACATCGCCCGGATGGGTCATCCGGACAGTGGAAAGGTTCTGGCGGCAGCCGAGGATGCGGGCCTGCACCAGCTGATCCAGCGGCTGCCGACCGGCTATGACACGCGGATCGGACCGGGCGGGCTGCCGCTGTCGGGCGGCTTCCGGCAGCGCATTGCGCTGGCGCGGGCGCTTTACGGCGATCCTTGCCTGCTGATCCTCGACGAGCCGACGGCGCATCTTGACACCGAGGGCGAGCAGTCGGTCATCAAGGTCATGCAGGCCTGCCGCGCCCGCGGCGCGACCGTCGTGTTCTCCAGCCACACCAACCGGCTGATCGCCGTGGCGGACCGCGCCTTGCTGCTGCGCGATGGCCAGATCCAGTCTCTCGGCAATGTCGAGATCCACAAGGGCAACACGGCCGTGCGCCCGCCAATGGCCGTGCCCACCTCCAATCCGCAGGACATGCTTCATGCTGCCGTTCGTGCCGTTGCGCTCTAACACGCCGTCCACCGGCATCCACTCCCTCAACCGGAGTGCGCGCGGCCTGACGCTGCTGGGCTATGCCACGCTCATTTTCGGCTTCGGCACGTTCGCCTCCTGGGCAGCGTTTGCCGAGATCTCCAGCGCCGTGATCGCCCGGGGAACCGTCGGGGTGGAGTCCACACGCAAGCCCATCGAGCATCAGACCGGCGGGACCGTGGCGACGCTCCAGGTTTCCGATGGCGACACGGTGTCGAAGGGCCAGCTGCTGCTGAGCCTCGACGCGTCCGTCGCCAACGCCAATCTGCGCATGCTCACCGCACGCCTCATCAAGAGCTCGATCCGCGTCGAACGATTGAAGGCCGAAGCGGCGCACAATGACGACTTCAGCATGAGCACCGAAGCACTCTTCGAGGCGCTCGAGCAGGACGTGAACCCCGAAGATTCGAAGAACAACGTCTACGCCGTACTTTCCGCCGAGAAAGAAATCTTCCGGACACGCCTCGCCCTTCGCCGCCAGCAAATCAAGCAGCTCGATGTCCAGGAGAAGCAGTATCTGGCGCATCAGGCCATGGCGAAGCAGCGCTATGACGCCCTGAAGGATCAGATCGACCGCACCAGTGCCCAGATCGAAAAGAACCGCGGCTTGGTGACCAAGGGTGCCATGTCGAAAGCCACGCTGATCGACCGGATGGGCGCGCTGACGCAGTTGCAGAACGCCCTCTCGGCGGTCGAGATCGAAACCGCCGATGCCGAGAGCTCGCTCGGCAACATCACCCTGCAACGCCTGAAAATGCGCCAGACCGTCGAGGACGATTCCAGCCGCGACCTCTCGGACGTCATGAACGAGATGGAGTCGCTGCGGCCGCAGCTGCAGGCGGCCCGCGCCGCTCTCGCCCAGCTCGACATCCGCGCGACGCAAAGCGGCGTCGTCCAGGACCTCAAGGTCCATTCGGTCGGCGCGGTGGTCCCTCCCGGCGTTCCCATCATGGAAATCGTGCCGACGACCGACAGCCTGACCATCGCCATTGCACTGCCGGTCAACCTCGCCGACCAGGTGCGCCCCGGCATGGAGGCGACGCTGCGCTTCTCGAACCTTCAGGCCTCGCGGACGCTGCAGATGACCGGCACGATTCTGCGCATTTCCCCGGACGCCGTCCGCGACGAGAACGGACGCCGGACGATCGTCAACGGCGAGGTCAGCCTCGATCTCGCCAGCGCGCCGCCCGAGCTCGTGCGCCGCCTGCGGCCCGGCATCGAGGCCGAGATCATCGTCCCCACCGCCCAACGCTCCGTCGCCTCCTACCTCCTCTCGCCGCTGACCGACGCGATGGCGCATTCAATGCGGGAGAAATGAGGGCGCTATCGCTGCGGCTTGACTGTACACAATAGAGTGAGCTAGCGGGTGGATGGCCTTCCTTGTCGGCCCAGCAACCTGCCTTGAATTAAGACAGACGGCAGTGCACAACGCCGGTCAGATGTTGACTGGCGCTTGCCGTATTTTGGACTTCTAGGGTCCTCGTGGTCTACCCCCTGAAAAGTTCTC
>NZ_JBUZWE020000028.1:0-15154 GCF_055730135.2 Mesocryomonas lacus
ATTCCCGGACGGCGTCGACAAGGTGCTGGAGCTCGTCGGGACAACCACGCTCCTCGACTCGCTCGCCTGCGCCAAACGCCACGGGGCGGTCTGCATGAGCGGGATGGTCGATGACCGCTGGACACTCGAAGCCTTCGAGCCGATGACAGAGATCCCGACCGCGGTCAGCTTGACCACCTACAGCGGCGGTGCCGGGGAGTTCATGACGATGCCCCTTCAGAAGCTCGTCGACGACGTCGAGAAGGGTACGCTGCCCGTGAAGGTCGGCCGTGTGTTCCGGCTCGACGAGATCGCTGAGGCACACCGTTTCATGGAGGCTAATGAGGCGGGTGGAAAGATCGTCGTTCTGCCCTGACGAAATGCGGTCGTCCACTAACGTTCCTCAAGCGACATCCAACATGCCGTAGCCAACCACCTTCGCAGCGACATGAATGCAATCTACTTGAACATTACAATGATGCTTGCATAGTTGTGGGCATGATCGATGACACAGCCGTATCCGCTCTTTCTGCTCTCGCCCATGCCGACTGTTTGGCATCCTTCCGGATGCTCGTCCGCTCGGGCCGGAACGGCATGCCGTCCGGCGAGATCGCGGAGACGCTATCGATCCCGCCGACGCGCATGAGCTTCCACCTCGCGCGATCCGACGAAGGGGCCGCGCGGCGCGCTCGTGCGCCGTGTCCAGTTTCGTGCGGATGACCGCAGGTGACCGCGGGCTGCTCTTCAACGCCATCTAAGGCCGGAGCGCGCGGATGGCGCATGGCTTGGGCTGCTCCCTGGAGGGCGGACCCTTCACCCACCCGTCAGTGCAAAAACCGCTGTTCGGAAACATCCTCGCCGCCCCGGTCCCAGGAGTTCAACCCTGCTGCTGCGAGCAAAACCGTCTCTACCGATACGGTCAGCACGAGGTCGCCGATCTCGTCGGTAACCACCAGCTTCGTTGACGCATCGACCAGGAATCCCTGATCGAGAAGTCCCTCGCCGATCTCCCGCGCTCCCTCCAGCGCCTCGCGCCACAAGGTCTCCGGGTCGGCGACTTCCACGCCGACGTGGTCCTCGACGAGGAGATGGCCACGGCGGACTTCGAAAAAATAGCGCATGCTACCGTTCCTAATCTGGGAAATGCCTGGTCCGCTCCGTCGATGGCAGCCACGTGCGGTTTGCCGAACGATGTCGCTCCGGTCGTATTCAAGGACGCGAAGTGCTGTCGGGCCTGCGCTCCGAAAGCAGCCGCTCGGCCGGCCTCGCAAGGCTGACGATGCCGGCCTCCTCGTCCACGTCGACGAAGCCTTGGCTCTCGGCATCGCGGATAGCCCCCTCGAAGCCAAAGCCGTACCGCTCCTTCGCCTTCTGGCGTTCCGTTCGTCCCGTTCCGGCAGACAGGCTGTCCACGATGTTTACAAGCTTGGCGATTGTCATATCCTGGGCCGTCTTGATGGTTGGGGTGATTGGATGGCTGTCGCTCTCGTCGTCGACGACCACGAAATGCCCCGCGCTGCGCTGACGGGCATCCTGCTCGGGCGGATGGAATTCAAGGAGGTCGTCGAGGCCGCATCCCTGCACGGCGCCTACGACGCGCTGGACGCGCGGCAGGACATCGGGCTCGCGCTCTTCGACCTCGACATGCCGGGCATGGACGAGGGCGCTGCCTCGTTGCAGGACGTCCGGATGCTCTATCCCGAACTGAAGGTGGCGATCGTCTCGGGCTCGACGCGGCGAGAAGACATCGTCGACGCCCTGGCCGCCGGCTTGCACGGCTTCGTCCCCAAGTCGTTGCGGCTGGAGGAGATCGAGACCGCCCTGCGCTGGATCCTCGGCGGACAGGTGTACGCTCCCGCGTCGCTGGCCGTCCTGCCGAGACCCGCAACGCGAGGAATGACCGCACCCGTCGAACTCACGGAGCGGCAGAGGGAGGTCCTGCATCTCCTGAGGCTCGGCCGCTCCAACAAGGAGATCGCGCGGGCACTGGACATCGGCATGGGAACAGTGAAGGTCCACGTCTCCGCGCTGCTCCGCATCCTCGACATATCCGGTCGGGCCAAGGTCGCGGTCGCCGCGGCCGACCGCGACCTGAAGTGAGACCGGCGGCAGCGCCACGGCAACTTACTGGCCGTAGGGCGAGCGAAGGACGATCCGCACCTTGCGCTCGGGACGGACGGCGGGCCCGTCTGTCGCTGCCGACCTCAGCTTAGGCCCGGTCGAAGTGGAAGGTAGGCGTGCCACTGATCGGACTCCCGTGACTTCCTGCGGCACGGAAACGTCGCCCTTCGACTGGACGACGGCATTCCCCGCCAAGGACGCGACGCCTGCCAGGAAAAGAAGGCTGAACCAGTGGAAGCCCACCCGGGGCGATGCGAGATGTGACATGGCGTATGCTTCGCTCTTGATCTCGGGAAGACGGTGGACGCGTTCGAGGCGCACGGTGAGCCGCCGCGTCGCACGCCACGCCGCCAACTCGATGAGCATCGACCGACCTGCCTTTCGGCTGGCCGCAACCTTCGTAAGGTTGATCGAGATTTCTCTCACAAGAGGGTCCGCGTCCATTCGGCCACACGGCCCTCGATGGCCTAGGCCGCATCGTGGGTGGCTGGCCTAGGCCGCCCGGGCGGCAAGCATGAATTCGACAGCTTTCGAACAGCCCGGTTTCAGATTGCCGCACCCAGATCGCGGGCGACCGCCGCAGGTATTATTCCATGCGAGAGCCTCCCGCACGCATGCAGGTGCAACGGAAAGTTGCATCCGCTTATAGCATCGGGCGGGGTGCGGAACGCACGATGGATGCTTGCTCAGGCAGCCAGCCTGGACACGTTCCTGCCTTCGGCCTTGGCTCGATAAAGGGCGAGATCGGCACGGTGCATGAGCGACGTCATGTCCTCGCCGGGAGAAAGGGTTGCGACGCCTACGCTCGCGGTCACTTTCGGGTCTCCCGTTCCGCCCGTGCCGTCGTTCTCGACGCGGGCACGCAGCCGCTCCGCGGCCTCCATGGCAGCCTCGACGCCTGCGCCCGGAAGGAGGATCACGAACTCTTCGCCACCCAGGCGACCGACGAGGTCCGTCGACCTCGTCGTCCGCTCGGCGGAAGCCGCGACACGCTGGAGGACGGCGTCCCCGACGGCGTGCCCGTGAACGTCGTTGACCTGTTTGAAATGGTCAATGTCGAACATCGCCACGGACAACGACGCTCCCGTATCCTCGGCCGACCGCATGGCCGCCTCAAGAGATTCAAGGACCCTGCGGCGGTTGGCGAGTCCTGTCAGCGCGTCGGTCTCGGCCAACACCGTCGCTCGCGCCGCAACCCCCAAGGCATCCTCGCGGGCGGCCTCGAGGCGGGACTCGATCTCGACCTGCCGCGTGACGTCCTGGACCACGCCGAACACCGACATCGGCACACCGTCGGCGGTCGAAACCTCGCCCGACACGTCGACGTGCCTGATGCTTCCGTCCTGCCTGACTATGCGTGCACGGTGCCTGAAGCTCTCCCCCGTCTCGATCGAGGTGGCTAGGATGGCCGAAAGCCCTTCCCGGTCCTCCTCGTGGTAGGCGGCCAGCGCGGCGTCCAAGCCGGGCTCCTCGACGCCTTGCAAACCGTGGATGCGAAACACCTCCGCCGACCAGGTGATCTTCCCGGACGCGAGATCGAGATGCCAGTGGCCGATTTTGGCGACGCGTTCGGCCATGAACAGCAGTCGGGTCCGCTCGGTGAGGTCGGCGACCAATGCGTCCCGCGTCGTCTGAAGCGCTGCCATGGGAAGGGAACAGGCCAGGAGGACGACCAGGTAGAACTGGAAAAAGAAGGCCTGGGCATCCGGCATCCCGTCGATCAGCACTGTCGGACCGACACCAAGCGTCAGCGCGGCGGAGCCGATGAGAGCGATGAACATGGTCCCGGCGGCGGCTCCCAGCGGACCGCTTGCGTAGGTGGCGCCCAAAAGCGCAGCCAGCGGCAGAAACAGGAGCGGCAGGGACGATTGGGCGAACGTTGCGGCACCGGCGACGCCCACGAGCGCCAACGACATGCTGAGCCTGCCGGACCGAACGGCAGGGGTCGAAATCCGGACCTGACGGTTTCGGCGGTCCGCTGCGATGAAGACCAGCGGCGCCACAACCACGATGCCGAGGAAGTCGGTGGCGAACCAGGATATCTGGAACCGCCAGTCGCCCCACCCGACGGCGGCGCCGGCAATGCAGGTGCTGACGGCGGAAGCTACCGCGGCGATGGCGCAGAAGCAGGCGACCTGCCGCACGTTGACGAAGGACGGGCGGCCGAACGGGCACCGCGACAGCAGGACAACGGCGACCGACGTCTCGATGACGTTGGCGATCGTGAAGATCGTGGCAAGCAGGACCGAGGTTCCGGCAACGAGGTTCGCGGCCATGCTGCCGAACGCAATGGCGACGGCGCATCGGGCTCGCTCGCTGCGGTCCACGGTCGACAACATCGCGACCGCCAGACCGCCGGCCGGCCACATGGTGGCGATCCCCGCGCCGCCGCGCGTCCAAAGGAGGGAGGCGAAGGCCAGGACGAAGTAGCTCGAGGCCAACACGATCGGCCGGAGAATGGCAGATCCCGCAGAGCGACCGTTCGTCATCCCAGTTTCCTTCATTCTGGACGTTCGCCCCACCGCGCCTGCCCCATGAAGCGCAGGGTCAAAACCTTGCGCCGGACTTGCCGACCAACGCACGCTAAGGACGGAAT
Organism: Mesocryomonas lacus; assembly: GCF_055730135.2. Classification (NCBI taxonomy): domain Bacteria; kingdom Pseudomonadati; phylum Pseudomonadota; class Alphaproteobacteria; order Hyphomicrobiales; family Aurantimonadaceae; genus Mesocryomonas; species Mesocryomonas lacus. Next base: position 4,697 of record NZ_JBUZWE020000028.1, read on the forward strand.
ATTGCATATCGACTAATATTCACGCAGAGTGAACAATTATCGGACTCCGAGGAGGCGACGATGTTCGGAGAATTGTTTTCGCTCGTGATGGAGCATGATCCGAACCTTGTGTTCGTAAAGGACGCCCACAGCGTCATCGTCTACGCCAACAAGGCCTTTCTCGACGTTTATCCCCCGGAGCGCCGCGCGTCGGTGATCGGCACCACCACCGTGGAGCAGTTCACCGACGAGGAGGTGGCCGTATGGCTGGCGGAGGACCGCCGCGCGATGGCCGTCGGGCGCTCCGAGATGGTCGAGGAGATCGTCGACTTCGAGGGACGCCGGCGCGTGCTGCTGACCCGCAAGATCGCGTTCACCTACTCGACGGGAGAGCCGCGGCTGCTCGGCATTTCGACTGACATCACGGAGCTGGCAGATCGCGAGCGGACGCTCGTAGAGGCGAACGATCGTTTGGCCAAGGTGTCCGCCTTCGCGGCACACGACCTGAGATCTCCGCTGGCGAGCATCGTGAGCGCGCTCGAGGTCATCCGCCACGACCGCGATACCACGCTCAGCCCGCGGGCCGAGGACGTCGTCGGCCTGGTGGTCGAGAGTGCCCGTGGGCTGGCGCAACAGGTGACGACCCTCGTTCAGACGGCCCGTGCTGAGCACCGCGAGGACCTGGACACCCACTTGACCGACCTGAACCTCATGGTCGAGGAAGTCCGCTTCAACCTGTCATCCCTGATTGAGCGGACGGGAACGACCTTGCTTGTCGCTCGCCTTCCCAGTCTGAAGGTCGAACCCAACCTCTTCCGACAGCTTCTCCAGAACCTTGTGGAGAATTCGATCCGGCACAGGTCGACACGGCTGCCCTGCGTCGTCGTGCGACATGACGAGGACGGCGCCTCCGACATCATCTCGATCGAGGACAACGGGACGGGCATTCCCGCAGCCGAGCTCGAACGGGCCTTCGGCCACTTCGAGCAGGGGGAAAGCTCGCGTGCGAAAGGCGGCGTCGGGCTCGGCCTTGCTCTCTGCCGCCGCGTCGTTTCCCTCCACGACGGATCGATCGAGGTCGATGCCGCTTATGAGGGAGGTTGCCGGATCGTCCTTCGGATCCCGCGGCAGGCGACCGGTACCCAGGTCGCGAAAGCTGCCTGAAACCCATCGACGCGGTTCGATGAACTTCGTCGGATGTCTCGTCACTCGCCTCAAGGCAGCACGATGCCCGGGCCTGCAAGGGAGACGGAAGGTATCGAGGCGCTGGTGCAGGTACGGCGTGGGCGGCGTCTGGGGGCCGACCTCGTAGACCCGCCAGGATCGGATGCCATCGACCCTCGTTGCCGCCGTGATCGCCGGGACGACGATCGCGGCCCCCATAGTCCTGGCAGCGCGTTCGAGGATTGCGATCGGCGAGACCCGTGGCGTCGACTTAGCGGGAGGGTGCGACGCCGGACCTGTCGCACCGAGGCGTTACGCCGAACATCTGCCTGTACTCGCGGCTGAACTGCGAGGCGCTGACATAGCCGCTGGCGAAGGCGGCGGCCGCGACGGTTTGGCCCTGCGCGACAATCCTCTCGCGGGCCGCCAGAAGCCGAACATGGCGCTGGCAGGCCAGCGGGCTCGTCCCGGTGACGGCGCGGAAGTGCCGATGGAGCGACGTCACACTCATGCCGACCATCCACGCCAACGCCTCCACGCGCATGGGCTCGTCGGCATGGGCGCGTATCCAGTCCGCCGCACTTCGCCCCTGCGCGAAGCGCGTGTGACCTCGGGCGGCCCCGAACAGCCCTGCTGCGTCGGCGATTGTGCGAGCTGATCATCAGGACCCCCCGTTCTTTCCATACCGTGTTCTGGAAGGATCAGGCAAATCTTCGGCAGGATCGTGTATGCCGATCCCAGGCTCCCGGCGTCATATGAGGGATGTGATCCCGTCCTGCCGGAGATCGACCTCATGATGAGACATACCGCTCTCATAACGGGTGCCAACAATGGCATCGGCTTCGCGATCGCGCGACAACTCGCTGAAGGGGGCTTCTCCGTTTGGCTCAGTTGCCGCGACGCGGAGCGCGGCGAGGCGGCCGCGAGAAGCCTGCGCGAACTCGGCCATAATGCGCGTGCGCCACTCGTTTACGATCCGCCCTGCCCGTCCGCGTCAATGCTCGCGGCGTCGCAGCGGATTCCAACCAGTTCCGCCAGCGACCGCGCGAGGTTCTCCAAAGTGTAGGGCTTCTGCACGACGAGACGGCCCTGGTGCTGCGGCGGCAGCTTCGCCTGCTCGCCGTACCCAGTTGCGAACATGAACGGCACACCGAGTTCCGCGAGTCGATCGGCAATCGGGAAGCTGTTCCGGTCGCCAAGGTTGATGTCGAGGATCGCGACAGTTGGACGGCGCGCGTCAATGCTGTCGAGGGCGGCATCGGCGGTCGCCACGGGCGTGACGGTTTCCGCACCGAGGCGGTTGGCCACGTCCTCGGCGTCGAGCGCGATGATCAGGCTATCCTCTACGAGGAGCACTTCGTGGCCCTCCAGCATCCGGGGCGGCGGCGCGACGGGATGGCCCATGGAAGGACGCCCGATCTTGATCTCGGGACCCGCGAAGCTGCGAGGCTCCGAGATGTGGCGCGCCGGGATCGTGAAGGTGGCGACCACACCAGTCGGCTCGTAGCGGATGTTCGACTGCCCGCCGAGGTCGTATGGCACCGACCGCTCGATGATGGTGGTACCGAACCCTTGCCGGGTCGGCGGCGTCACGACGGGACCGTCGCTCTCCGCCCAGGTGAGCGTCAGATCGCCTGCGGCATTCCTCCTCCAAGCAATCCGAACGTGGCCTCCCTTGGACGAAAGGCTACCGTACTTCGTGGAGTTGGTGACGAGTTCGTGCACCACGAGGGCCATGGTCGAGTATGCCTGCGGGTTCAGGAGTACCGCCTCGCCTTGGGAAACGATCCGGTCAAGCTCCTCGACGAACGCGCGAGCCTCGGCGTCGATCAGGACCTGCAACGGCGCGGGACCCCAATGGTCGTCGGTGATCTGGTTGTGGGCGCGGGCAAGCGCGTGGATGCGGCCGTCGACCACTTGGACGAACGAGCGGTCGGCCTCGGCCGTCGGCTGCGACTGCCGGATCAGGCCACGGATGACGCCAAGGATGTTGCGGACGCGGTGGTTCAGTTCGGCGATCAGGAGTTCCTGCCGCTCGTTGGCCTTCTGCCGCTCAGCGGAGGCTTCACTCGCGAGCCGCAGGACGACCTCGATAAGCGTCGCCCGAAGCGTCTCGGCGACACGTATCTCGGATGCCGTGAACGGTGCCGACTGGCCCTGCACGAACTCCTTCCACTCGGCGAAGCTTTCCCGGGGGGACAGGCGCGGGCCGTTCGGTCCGTATGCGGTCGGCTTGTGCGGATCGCCGCCCCACCGGACCGAGCGCACGAGTTCACGACGGAACAGGATCACGTAGTCACGCGGCGACCGCGAGATCGGAATTGCCAACATCCCGGCCGCTGCCGAAGCGAACGACTCGGCGCCTTCCACGAGCGTCCCGATGCGGTCCGTTGCGAACACTTTGCCCGACGCCGTTGCGTTGAGCGCCCGCACGATCCGGCGGAAATTGTCGGCGTCCGGCGTCGTGCCGGAGAAGGCAGCTTCGCCGTTGATCCAGACACCGACGCCGTCGGCTTGGATGACGCTCGTCAGGATGTCGGCCAGCCAGTCGGGGTTGCGGATCAACGTCTCGTCGGAGGCGACGGCGCCGAGAAGCTGGTCCGAGACGTCCCGTGCGCGGCGCTCGAACTCGACGACCGCAAGCCGTTCCCGGCTCTCGAGGCGCATGGAGAACATCTGGCCGAACAGCTCGCCGACCGAACGTCGCTCGAACGGCGGGCACAGCGGGGCATAGTGGTGGCAGGCGAAGAGGCCCCAGAGGCGGTCGCCGACGATGATCGAGATCGACAGCGACGCGTCGACCCCCATGTTCTTCAGGTACTCGATGTGGATCGGCGACACTGCCCGCAGCGCGGACAGGGAAAGGTCAAGCGGCCGGCCCGTCTCGTCGAGCGTCGGGAGGACGGGAACGGGCGTCGAGTTCACGTCTGAGATGAGCCTGAGAAGGTTGCGCTTGTAGAGCTCGCGCGCCTGCGCCGGGATGTCGCTGGCCGGATAGCGCAGCCCCATGAACTGGCCGATGCCCGCGCGGCACGCCTCGGCGACCACCTCGCCCGTCCCGTCGTCGGCGAAGCGATAGACCATGACCCGGTCGTAGCCGAGCAGGGCGCGGACCTGCCTCGCTCCCTCCCGGAAGAAGGCTGGGAAGTCCGCGCACTGGTCGAGACGCGAAAGCATCGAACGTACGAGGCCGCTGGGGTCGCCTGGCTCGCCGCGGGAAGGCTCGGCCTCGATCACGACCTGCCCGCTGCTCAAGTGGATGGCCACGTCGAACGGGTGGGCGCCCTTGACCAGATGGCATCGGAATATGCGCTCGACCGCGTTTGGTCCACGCAGAACCGCCGTCCGGTTCCTCAGCTCATGGACGGTCTCCGAAGGGATGATCTCGACGAGCGGACGACCGATCAGCGCATCAGGGGCGAGGCCAATGAAGTCTGCGGCATTCCCAGATGCACGCGCGATGGTCCAGTCCAATGTCAAAGCCAACAGGAAGCCGACGGGTTGGATGAGCCCCGGGATATGAATGGGTTCACGGTCGCAGTTCGTGAGGTCGACCGGATCGGTTCGTTGCGTCAAAGGTCGCCCATCGTCACGAGGATGAGATGCAACGAGAAAAGCGGCTGCGCCTTCGAATCGCTTGCGTGTCTATGTTTCGTGGGGCGAACCATTTACGAAGTCAAGAACGCTTCTAAAGGCGCAAGAAGTCGGGACCTCCCCTGCGGTACATCCTGCCGAGGGGTCGCGATTTGAGTGCCGCAGCAGCTCGGCCTTTGAAGGCTAACTCACCCTTAGGACGAAACAGGCTCGGTCCGTTGAAACCATATGTCCAACGGCTCGAACGTCAGCTTGCCATCCCGCTGAAGTGGGGGTCGACGCTGCGCTCGATCAGGCAAAACGCGAACCCGGTCCTGACCAGCAAATGGGTTCGGGCATCAGTGGCGGCCATTACGGCCAGCACGGCACCTGAAGCCTGCGGAACGCTAGACCCATCGGCACCAGACATGGGTCGCATCGAACCTTCTGATTTCACTGCCTATCAGGGACGGCCTACCTGTTGGGCAACGAAACCAGATGCCGGAAGCCCCACGTCATGTCCCTCCGCTCCTTGCTCGCATCCACCGCGCTCGCAGTTACCCTGGCCACTGCGCTTCCCGTATTCGCCGCTCCCGCGGCCCTGGCTGCGGCCGCGTATGTTCAGACGACCGACGCCTACTCGATGCCCTTAGGTGACCTCGAGATCGTCGCGCTGTCCGACGGCACCGTGCCGCAGGACCTGCACAAGCTCCTGACAGGAACGACCGAAGCGGAAGTCGACAGCCTTCTCAAGGACTCCTTCCAGGCCAATCCCGTCGAGGCCTCCATCAACGCGTATCTCATCCGCGGCGGCGATCACACGATCCTCGTCGACACCGGATCCGGAGAGCTGTTCGGACCCGGCTACGGCGGTAAGCTCCTCGACAGCCTCGCCGCCGCTGGCGTGAAGCCGCAGGACGTCACTGACATCCTCATTACGCACGTCCACACCGACCATACGGGAGGGCTGGTGGCAGGCGGCCAGCCTGTCTTCGCCAACGCGACGGTCCATGTCGGCGCGCCTGACGTCGACTTCTTCCTCGACGCCTCGAACGCTGAGCGGACGGGCTATGCCAAACAGTACTTCGACGAGGCCGCTAAGACCGTCGGGGTCGTTGCCAAGGCCGGGAAGGTGAAGACGTTTGGCGACAACGAGACCATCCTGCCCGGCATCGTCGCGACCCTCCATCCCGGCCACACACCGGGCAGCGCCTTCTTCACAGTCTCGAGCCGAGGACAGTCGATCGTGTTCGTCGGGGACATCGTCCACGTCGAGAACGTCCAGTTCCCGAAGCCAGCGATCACCATCCTCTACGACGTCGATCCGGCGAAGGCTGCCTCCGTGCGGCAGAAGGCCTTCTCTGACGTGGCGGGCTCGCGTCAGCTCATCGCGGCGCCCCACCTGCCATTCCCCGGCATCGGTCACGTCCGCGCCGAGGGCGGCGGCGCCTTCACTTGGCATCCAGTGGAGTACCGGAACAGGGCAGGCGTCGTCGGGCAGTAAGCGAGGGTCAGGCGGACGGCGAGGTCTCGGTGCCGTTGCGGCCTTGAACCCTCGCGACCCGGAATACCTGTTCGCGGAGCCACGAATGGGCGGGATCCTCGCTCATTCTCGGATGCCAGAAGGCGTTCAACTGGAAACGAGCCAACGGCAACGGCGGATCGAAGAGGTCAAGCGACGTCGTGAAGCGAGCAAGGAAGCGATGAGGCAGCGTACAAACGCAGTCGCTTCCCTGGAGCACCAAGGGCGCCAGCCCATAGCTCTGGATCGACACCGACACCCGCCGTGTGCGACCCAGACCCGTCAGCGCTTCATCGATCATCCCCAAGAACTTCCCGCCGCTGGTCGAGACGAGAAGGTGGTCGAGGTCGCAGAACTCGTCGAGGCTGATGGGTCCCTCTCCACGCGGGTGCCCCTTCCGTTGGGCCGTGACGAACTTCTCGTCGAACAGCGTCCGCCCGATCAGTCCTGCGGCAACGTCCTCGGCAGCGCCGATGAACAGGTCCGCGACGCCTTCCTCCAGATCGGCGGCGATCCGCGCCTTGTCAGGAAGCACGAAGGCCAACCGTACGTTTGGCGCCGCAGTCCTGAGAGCGCGGATCAGGTCGGGGATCAGGATCGCGGCAGGGTTGTCCGTCGCGGCGATGCGGAAGGTGCGCTCGCTGGTCGCGGGGTCGAAGACCTGCGCGAGGCTCGAGAACGCCCGAAGCCGGTCGATGACGCGAGAAAGCTCGGGCTTCAGGGACTCGGCGTGAGGCGTCGCGACCATTCCTCGTCCTGACGCCGCCGGAATCAGGAGCTGATCACCGAGCAATCCACGCAGGCGCGTCAGGCGGCCGGAGAGGGTCGGCTGCGTGATGCCCAGCCTTGTTGCGGCATGGGTCACGTTGAGGTCTTTTAGAAGCGCATCAAGAGTGATGAGAAGAGCGGTCTCCATCTCGAGAACGGGGTCGTGCATTCCATCATCCTTCCGCGGGACACGTACGCAGGCTCACGACCTGTCGTCCCGGCAACACAACTCCGGAAACTCTTTCGCCAACAGATCGATCAGGGCGCGCACGCCCGGGGGCAGGCCGCGCCTGGTGGTGAAGACCAGATGCACGATCCCCTCCCGCCCCGTCCACTCACCGAAGATCCGAACCAGCCGGCCCGATGCGACGTGCTCGGCGCAGGCATGGTCGGGCAGGAAGCCGATGCCCAAGTCATCGGCCGCCGCGTCGCACAGCACGGCGTAGTCGTCGCAGGTCATGCGTGGCTCGTGACGCAGCGCCTGCACCACGCCGTCCCTCTCCAACGTCCAAGTGACCTCTCCCGCTTCGTCGCTCGTGCCAAGCGTCGGGTGCAGGGCAAGGTCGCCGACGTCGGATCCCAGGCGGCTCGCGACTTGGGGGCTGGCTACCAAGATCCAGCCCGATCGCCCGAGGGATCGCATGGTGAGCGACGCGTCGCTGGTCAGCTCTCGCCGCACCCGGAGCGCGACGTCACTACGGCCGCCCAACATGGCTCGGTAAGAGGTAGGCTTCCCGGAGTGCGTCTTTCACCCGCCGTTCTCGAACAGCTTCGCGTGCTGGCGCGGCTGGGAGCGCACGTACTGGTTCGGGACGCGGACCTGCGCGCCGAGATGGGCCGCTGCGTGCCAGGGCCAGCGCGGGTTGTAGAGAACCGTCCGCGCCAACCCGACCATGTCGGCGTCCCCCGTCGCGATGATGGCTTCGGCGTGCTCGAAATCGGTGATCAAGCCAACCGCGACGACTGGCATCGAGGGGACCGCTTGCTTGACGGCCCGGGCGAGGGGAACCTGATAGCCCGGACCCATTGGGATCGACTGGCGTGGGTCGACCCCGCCGCTCGAGACGTTGATCGCATCGCAGCCCTTTGCCTCCAAGGCTTTCACGAAGGCGATGGTCTGCTCGACGTCCCACCCGCCGGCGACCCAGTCGCTCGCGGAGACGCGGACCGTGACCGGGCGATCTGCGGGGAACGCCCCGCGGACGGCGTCGAAGACCTCGAGCGGGAGCCGCATGCGGTTCTCCAGGCATCCGCCATAGTCGTCTTCCCGGCGGTTCGAGAGAGGCGAGAGGAAGGTGTGCAGTAGGTATCCGTGGGCGGCGTGAATCTGGATGGCGGCGACGCCGATGCGCGCCGCGCGTCGCGCGGATGCGGCGAAGGCGTCCCGAATGCGGTCCATCCCGCCTCGGTCCAAGACGGTCGGCGGATGGTCGCGTTCCGTTATCGGCACCGCGGACGGGGCAAGCGTCTGCCAGCCGTTGGCTTGGTGGGGCGGGATCTGCGCGCCGCCGTTCCAAGGCAAGTTGGACGACGCCTTCCGTCCCGCATGGGCAAGCTGGACGGCGATCGGCATGTCGGACCAGCGGCGGACGCTGTCCAGTGTCCGCGCCATCGCGGCTTCGGTCTCGTCGTCCCAAAGGCCGACATCACCGTAGGTGATCCGGCCCTCCGGCACGACGGCGGTCGCCTCGACGGTGAGCATCGCGGCGCCCGACATCGCCAGGCTGCCGAGGTGCATGACATGCCAGTCGTTCATCTGCCCATCCATCGCCGAGTACTGGCACATGGGTGCGATGACGATGCGGTTGGCGAGAGTGCTGCCGCCGACCTTGATCGGTGTGAAAAGCTGGGGCTTGGACATTCGGGTGCCTTTCGAAGGGTCTGCGTGCGGGCAAGATGAGGGACGAACTCCGTCGGAGTTGGTACCGACGGATGCCGCGTGTTGAAGTTCGGCCCGTCGCCGCAACCTGGGGCGCGACGGGGGCGTGACCTAGACGCGGAACCGACCGCACCAGTCAGCTCAACGCGCCCGCGTTGGCCGCGACGACGAGGCGGTCGACGACATGACGGACACGTGGGCTGAGATGCGCCTGTCGCGGCCAGAGCGCGTGCACCTCGACGGGAATGGTCGAGAAGGCTTCGAGCAACGGCACGAGGGCGCCGCTGTCGATGTGACGCCGGACCAACGAGGCCGGGAGCTGGCAGATGCCGAGCCCGCCAACGGCCGCGTCGACCATGGCCTCGCCATCGCTGACCTGGTGCGTGGCGGGAGGCGACAGGCGCTTCGCCGCTCCGTCCTCGCGGACCACCCAGGCCAGTGGCGGACCCTTGGGGGAGCCGACGATGCATCGATGCCCGCGAAGGTCCGCCAGCGCCTCCGGACGTCCGTGCGTCTCTACGTAGCCCGAGGAGGCGCAGATAACCCGATCCTGGTCGGCGAGATGCCGCGCGATGAGGTGGCTCGAGTCCTTGAGGGCGCCGAAGCGGATCATGAGGTCCACGTCGTCTTGGAAAGGATCCGTCAAGGCGTCGGTGAAGTTGAGACTGAGCGTGAGCTCCGGATGAGGCCGCACGATCTCGATCAGGAGGGGCAGGAGGACGCGCCTCCCGAAGGCCACCGGCATGTCGATGCGGATCCGGCCGGTGAGGATCCGGTTCGCGGAGGTGAGTGCTGCTTCGGCCGCTGCGATCTCGTCGAGGGCGGAGGCGCAAGCGGCGAGGTATGCCTCGCCGTCGACTGTCAGCTTGTTGTTCCGCGTGGTCCGATGAAAGAGCTTCAGTCCGAGGCGCGCCTCGAGGCGGGCAATGGTCTTGCCGACAGCGGACTTGGTGATGCCGAGGCGCTCGGCGGCTCCCGTGAAACTTCTCGCCCGGGCCGCCGCCACGAAGACGCCGATACCCGACAACGGTTCGATCTCGCTCATGAAGGCTCCTATCGGTATCCTCCGGCGCTACTCAGATCGGATCAGCGGCGGCTTTAAGCGTTTTGAGGATACCTTACATTGCGGTTGCCTGTCTCGGGCCATCGGCATCCGCCGACGGAGAGCGGTGGAACATTCATGGAGACGGGATCATGCCGGTCGTACGGGTAAGCTGGTTCGAAGGTAAGGACCACAGTCAGAAGCAAAAGGTCGCCGCGGAGATCACGGAGAGCATCGTCCGCAACACGGGGACCGACGCGGCCTACATCTACGTCATCTTCGACGACGTCGCGCCGAGCGATTGGGCCGGCGCCGGCAAGCTGTTCGGTGAACCCACTGCCGCGCCGAGCACTTAGGAACGATGCGGGCTCCGCCCGCTAGGCTTCTCGGGAGGTCGCAAGGGTCCGCAGGCCCTCGCCGTGCTTCCACACGGCGGCAGCCCGCGCCGCCCGCTTCACGTGAAAGGACAAGGCCGATGAGGATCCCGACCCTTCTGGCGATGGCGCTTTCGTTGGGCGCAGCGTTCCCGGC
>NZ_JBUZWE020000029.1:0-12144 GCF_055730135.2 Mesocryomonas lacus
GGCCAAGCCCGGTCGATGATCTCCCGCATCGCGCTGTCGCGCTGCCAGCTATTCTCCCTGATGAAACGATTTCGGCGAGACCGGAGTTTTGCCACCGCGACGTTGCGGTTGCGAGAAAGAGGGGAGGCATTAGCCATCATCTGCTGTCCTAGCTTACAGAAAAGAAACATTTATAGATCTTAATTAGCGCAAATAGATTATCTCGCAATGAAATTCACGAAATTGAGGCAGAGCATAAGTGAAGAGTGCGCTCATCTCGGCACCTAAATTGTAGCAGCTGCCTCGACGATGCGATCCGAGGGGCGAAGCAAAGAGATGCTCTTGCATGTGCTAGGCAACGAGGTAGGTGAAGGTTACTTTCACGCCGCCAGATTAAAGGCGCAAGAGCGAGACGTTGCATTTTGCAACGTCTCGACAGTTAAAGCAGGTCTACGGCGGCTCTCATCGCAGAATTTTAAGATTTCCACACCCTGGCGCCATTATCGACCTTAATTCCATACGATATTCCGGTTCAGATCCTATCATTCGACAGGCCAAGGAATCCAACATAGCGCTGCACCTCACCGCCGTCGGCGTTTCTGTACGGGCCATCCACTTCGGCAGCACCCCGTTGGCCTTTGGTTTCATGTCTGCGGCGGAGATCCGCATGTTCCTCATGTAGCCGGTGCTCTAGTCTAGCGTATGCGCGACAGCGAGCCGGCCAGAGGACTGACCTGCAAAGGAGGCTTGCTCTTCTTCTAAAGCGGCTACATTTGTAGCAACGACCATTGCTACAAATGTACAAGCTTCAGGAGGCCTAAAATCGCTCGGACCCGCTTCGTCTCGTATCTACGGGTGAGCACCGCCAAACAGGGACAGAGTGGCCTCGGACTTGAGGCTCAGAGGAAGGCGGTCGCGGATTATCTTAGCGGCGGCAGCTATGCCCTCACTGCAGAAGTCGTCGAGATAGAAAGCGGGAAGCGCTCCGATCGGCCCAGGCTTGAAGAAGCGATGCGCCTGTGTCGGCTCCACGAAGCCGTCCTGATCATAGCCAAACTCGATCGGCTAAGCCGCGACGCTCACTTCCTATTGGGCCTTGAAAAGGCAGGGGTAGATTTTCTGGCAGCCGACATGCCCTACGCCAACCGTCTCACTGTGGGCATTATGGCAGTGGTGGCTGACGAAGAGCGGAGAATGATCTCCAAGCGCACAAAAGAGGCTCTTGCCGCCGCCAAAGCCCGAGGCGTCAAACTTGGGGGCGACCGCGGAAACCTTGCGGCCGTTGCCGACAGAGGCCGCGCTATCAGCCTCACAAAGCGACAGCAAATTAGCAGAAGGCGCGCGGCCGACCTGTCGCCGATAATTAGGAAACTCAGAGCTGAGGGCGCGTGCACATCTCGGCAAATCGCAGCTGGCTTAAACGCCAGCGGCATTCAAACAGCGCGTGGTGGACATTGGCACGCCATCCAAGTCGACCGCGTGATGGCTGCATCCGATAACCTGAGCGATGCGTGAAAGGGAGAGACGGAACAGAAACCTAACAAATTGCATGTTATCTGACGTTCTGGTCCAACGCCCTTGTCCCGCATTCTGACGGCTCCTCGATCGGGCCCGCTGCAATACGATCCCATCCTCGACACTCGATCTGCGGCAAAGTCCAAAGTCCCAACTTCGACTTACAACCAGCAGGCAATGCCATTCTACCGGCCAACCATGAATGAGCTTGACGGCTCAGCAGTATGGATAAAAGAAGCCCGACCTATCGCGATATCGGCACGAGGTTGATCATGTGGGCCATCAAGCGAGCCGGCTGGAACGAGATGGTGCAGGTTCGGGAAAAGGTGGTTTTCACGAAGGGCCGCATCGTCGTTCGCGGCAAGCTATTGGCACGTGGCAAGGCGAAGACGGCATTATCGGCCTCCGGAGATGCACCTATGTGCGAGGTCGAACAGAACGGGCGTTCAGCGATAAGCTTTTTCGAAAGCTGCATGCGCCCCGGTCCCAAGAAAGTCTTCTGAGCTTAAATTTCAGAGATCATTAATATGCAGGACGACCATGATCCTAATTGACCATTGCGCTGGACAATTAGCCGTGAGACGCTGGGTGACGCGAAAATTAAGGTGATCCTCATCACTTCAGCCACTCTCTGAAGTGATGAGTGAGAACGGCGCGCGCTGACATTTGGATATCGGACGCTGCAATTATTATTATCAGATACATATCTTGGTTTAATACTTTTCTGGATGAGTGGCTCCGCGACTTGCCCCAAAGGATTCATTCTGCCGCGAATAACGTGGAACCGCAGAGCCAGCAGCCGAAGCGGCCCCGCCCATGTATTATCAACCGCTGCTCGGCAATCACCGCCCCGGCGATCGGGAAAAGATCGTGACCGGTCGAAGAAGGTGGCCGGGGAGCGGTGCGGTCAGTCGTCGACTGCCGATATTGGTAGCGTTGGCCATCGCCGTGCTCGGGTTGGCGCTCGCGAGCTGTATCGGATTCTGGGTGCTGCATGGAAATAGGACGCTAACAGCCGCCCGTTTCGATGCCGTTGCGACACAGGTCGCGAAGCAGGTCGCGGACCGGATGGCCAAGTATGAATATGCACTCCGCGGCGCCCGCGGCGCGGTGATCGCGACCAACGAGACCGGCATTACTCGCCGCGCGTTCCGCAACTATGGTTTGTCCCGCGACATCGCGCTTGAGTTTCCCGGCACACGGGGCTTCGGGTTTATCCGCCGGGTACTGCCCGATCAGGAGACTGCGTTCATCGAGCGTGCGCGTCGCGACGATTATCCGGCCTTCGCTATCAAGCAGATCGCGCCCCACGCGGGCGAAAAATGGGTGATACAGTATATCGAGCCGATGGCTGATAACAGCGAGGCGATCGGTCTTGATGTCGCGTCGGAGGCCAACCGCCGCGATGCTGCGCGTGCGGCGATGCTGAGCGGCCACGCGACGCTTAGCGCGCCGATAACGCTGATGCAGGTCGGCGGCGTCGGGTTCCTGTTGTTTCTCCCGGTCTACCGGCCCGAAGCTCCGATTGCGACCCCTGTCGAGCGTGAGCGCGCGATCATCGGGTGGACGTACTCGCCGCTCGGAATTGCTGGAGTGCTGGCGGATATTGATCCGGAGGGCGCTGAGTATGACGTGGCCATTACTGATACTGGCTTCGATGGGGCCGGACCATTTTTTTCAACTGGTCGGCTCACAAACGGCGGCGACCTGAACCGATCCGTAGCCATCGCTCTCTTCGGCCGCACCTGGTTGGTCAACGTGATTGCGAGACCGATCTTTGTCCCGAACCTCCACCTTTCTTCGCCAATCCTCGTAGCAATCATCGCATTCGTACTGTCGTTGATACCGGCCGGCATCATCTATGTGAGGCTAGCAAGCAGTCGACGCGAATTCTTAAGCGGCGTCGTTAAGGCGCGCCTGGCCGCAATCGTCGCCGGTTCCAATGACGTCATCATCGGCAAGACATTGGACGGGACAGTAACCGATTGGAATCCGGCGGCCGTGCTCTTGTTCGGGCTCTCGGCCGAGGAAGCGATCGGGCGCAAGATCGCCGCGTTGATCGTACCGCTTCATCTCCAGACGGAGGATGCCGAAATGCTGGCGCGTCTTCGCAACGGCGTGCCAACCCCCAATCTGATGACACAGCGGTTGCGGCGCGACGGCACAGTTGTCTCGGTCCAGGTCAGCGCGTCCCCGATTTACGATCTCCACGGCACCGTCGTCGGTGCCGCGACTACGGTTCGCGATGTCAGCGACCGACTTGCGGCCGAAGAGAATATCCGCTTGCTCAACGCCACGCTCGAGCAGCAGGTCATCGACCGGACGGCGCAGCTTCAGAAATCGACGGTGTTGCAGACTGCCATCCTGAACTATGCCGGCTATGCCGTGATTGCCACCGATTCCGAAGGAACGATCACGTTGTTCAACCCCGCCGCCGAAGAGATGCTCGGCTATGCCTCTGAAGAGGTGTGCGGCAAGGCGTCGCCCGCGATCTTCCACGATTTGGACGAGATCGGGGCCCGCGCGGCGGCGCTGTCGGAGGAGTTCGGCGAGACGATCGAGCCAAGCTTCGACGTCTTCATCCACCGCACCAAGCGCGGCCGGCCGAACATGGAGACCTGGACTTACGTGACCAAGGCGGGTCACCGGTTACCAGTACAGCTCAATATCAGTTTGTTGCGGAGCGAAGAAGGAGAGGATCTCGGTTTCCTCGGCATAGCAAACGACATGACCGAGCAACTGAAGCGCGAGTCGGCGATCAAGGCCGCCAGGGCTGCCGCCGAGCGTGCAGACGCTGCTAAGTCCGAATTCCTTGCGACGATGAGCCACGAACTGCGGACACCTCTGAACAGTGTCATCGGCTTTTCCCGGTTGATGATTGAAAGCAAGGAACTCAGCACGCCGGGACTCGAACGCCAAGCCCGGCTGATCCACGACTCGAGCCGAACACTGCTCGCGGTTGTCAACGACATCCTCGACGTATCAAAGTTTGATTCGGGGCAGTTCGACCTCGATCCGCGCCCTTTCTCACCGAGGCACATGGTCGAGAGCGCCGTCGAGATGCTCCGCGAACAGGCGATGGCTAAAGGCCTGCGCATCGACGTCGAAATTCCGGAGTCACTACCGACGATGCTAATTGGCGACGACGGGCGCCTAAGACAGGTCCTGGTAAATCTGCTCGCAAATGCGGTGAAATTTACCGCGCAGGGCAATGTGCGCGTAAGCGTCGAGACGGGCGCGACAGCAGATGGCAAGGCCCCACTGCGGATCAACGTCATTGATACGGGCATTGGCATTCCGCAGGTCAAGCACCACCGGATGTTCAAGCGGTTCAGCCAAGCCGACGGATCGACCTCGCGCAATTATGGCGGCACCGGATTGGGACTATCGATCAGCAAAAGCCTGATCGAAATCATGGGCGGCACGATCGGTTTCGAAAGTGAAGACGGTAAGGGATCGACCTTCTGGGTCACCCTCTCGCTACCCATCTCTGACAGTGAAAGTCTTCCATCGCCGTCTGCCGCAGACGCACTATGCAGCGATGGAAGGCCACTAAAGATCCTTCTGGCGGAGGATAACGAGATCAACCAGGAGGTGGCAATCGCTTTCATCGGCCGGTGGGGTCACCGCGTCGATGTCGTCTCGGACGGCGCCGCGGCAATCGACGCCGTTCAACACGGCGATTACGACTTAGTGCTGATGGATGTCCAGATGCCTGTCATGGACGGTGTGGAGGCGACGAAGCGGATCCGCGCTTCTTCGGGTCATTATGCTCGTATCCCGATTATCGCGATGACCGCCAATGTTATGGACGACGATTTGTTACGGTTCAGGACGGTCGGCATGAATGATCATGTTGGCAAGCCATTCGATCCGCAGCAGCTGCGTTCTGCAATCGAGCGCCAGCGACCCGCGGCCGCCCGATCCGGGGTCGATCCCGATGCCTCCGACGACGCACCGCCTGCGCAGCCGTCGCCCATATCCCCCGGATCGACGCTAGCGCAGAAATATCGCATGCGACGGGACGCCTCGGAGGAAATGCTCGTCACACTACGCGCCGCCCTCGACGAGGACCCCGTTGAAGAAACGCTGCGCGAAATCAGTGGTATCGCGCACAAGATTGCTGGGATCGCCGGAATGTTTGGAGAAGGCGACCTAGGCGAAATAGCTTCCAAAACAGAAACCCAGATCGATATCGCAAGGATGGCACCCGGCGACGTCGGCGCGCTACGCGCTGCCATCGCTGAGTTCGACAAGCTCATCGCAGCGTTCGCGGCAGGGCGTTGACCATTGCGGCAAATCAATGAGTTTCGCGGCATCCAGACGACGATGTGGTGCGCATAGTCATTGAAGATAACGATCCGATCGCCGGCGAAATCGCCCGCGACGCGCTGATCTTTCTGTCGATGCCCAATGTGCGTCACTGACATGCAATACCCGGCTGCTCGGCCCAACATGCGGTGCACTGGCGAGCAAGGCCCTGGACGTGTGCATGATGTTGTATGATCTGCTGGCCTCGCTTCAGAGGGGCTTTACACAAGAAGCCCTCGCAGCGACAACAATGCACGAGGCGCTGCTAGTCAAGGCTGCGAGACAGAAAATCTGCGGGGGACTTAAATCATAACTTAACTTACAGTTTTAATATTTTTTGGAAAATAGACATATGCAAGGAATTGTATTTATTACCGTCGCTGCATGTGTCTGCTTGAATCGTGGGCTCACAAACGGGTGTCAAGAAATGGTAAAATATCGGATTCTGCATGTAGATGATGACCCCGATATTCGTGAGATCGCGGTGATGTCGCTGGAGCTCGACCCCGATTTCGAAGTTAGAAGCGTTGGCTCCGGCGCAGATGGGGTGACGACAGCTGCCGCTTGGAAACCTCACCTTGTAATTCTGGACATGATGATGCCCATTATGGACGGACTTGAGACCTTCCGCGCCCTTCGAGCCAACGATGCCACCTCGGCAGTTCCAGTGGCTTTTATGACGGCGCGAACGACGGCTTCTGACCAGGATGACTTCAAGGCTCTCGGCGCTGTGGGTGTGATACGCAAACCGTTCGATCCGATAAGGCTCGCGGGCGAAGTCCGACTATTTCTCGACTGAAAACGATTAACGACGAAGGTTTCTTAAATTTCGCGGCGCAAACTGCGTGAAATCAATGACGTATGCAGTGACGACCGGAACCATTCAATGAACACCCTGTGGCAGACGCTGCTTGCAAATCTAGCGCTCATTTCGCTCCTCGTTGTCACATGCGACATCGTCGGTCAATGGACGGCTCCCCTCTCGAAAACGCTTCAAGCGGTAGTAATGGGCGTCATTTTCGGTGGTGGAGCCATCGTATCGATGGCAACGGCAGATGTCGTTTTCGGTTTTGTTTTCGATCTCCGCGCGCCATTGATCGGTGCGGCAGCTTTGTTCGGAGGAGTTCCAGGTGCCATCGTGGCTGGGATCGGCGCCCTCGCCTACCGTTTCCATCTTGGCGGCATCGGCGTAATGGCGGGGCTCCTAGACATCTCTATTACCTGTGTGGTCGGGGTTGTAAGCTATCGGCTTACCAGTGAACGCCGACCGGCGATCTGGGTAATCGTTTTTTTCGGCGTTGCCGTCGCGCTAGGTAGGCTTCCCGGCTATATGCTAGTTCCCGCCGATCTACGATTGACGCTACTACTAAATACCGGCCCTGCCATTGTCGCCGTTACATTTGTAGGCTCGCTCTTCATTGCCATTGTGCTCCACTGGCAGAAGCATCGGCGCGAGTTGTCGGCGGAAAACTCCGTCTTACGCGCAATGGTGCGCGAACTGCCTGACTGCCTCAACGTGAAGGACCTCGATGGACGCTTTATTGTGGCCAATCCGGCGACAGCCGTCTTCATGGGAGCAGGCTCTGTAGCCAGTTTGATCGGTAAAAGCGATTTCGACTTTTTTCCGGAAGAGATGGCGGCTCAATACCGTGCCGATGATCAAAAGATGCTCGAAGACGGCGCTGTGCATCGAATAGACCAGCGCGCTAGTTTTTCCGATGGCCGTGACGGATGGCTGTCGAGCCTGAAGGCACCCTTGCGCGACGAGAACGGGCGGCTTGTCGGCATCATTACATACAATCGCGACATCACTGACATCAAACGCGTTGCCGAGGCGAAATCGGAATTCATTGCCACCGTCAGCCATGAGCTTCGGACCCCGCTAACTTCCATCCGGGGGTCTCTGGGGCTCATAGCGGGAGGCGTCGCGGGTCAACTGCCGGAAAAGGCGTCGAAACTCATCAAGATTGCGTACGCAAATAGCGAACGTCTCGTCCGTCTCGTCAACGACATCCTGGACATCGAGCGTATCGAGGCCGATCGAATGCCTTTACGTATGCAGGCGACCGTGCTCGCGTCATGCATGGAGGAGGCCATTGCCGCCAGCGCCACTTTTCAGCCTGAGCGCGGCGTAACGATCGCGTTGATTAATGATGCACCTGACGTTGCTGCCCTTATTGACCCAGACCGCCTACAACAGGTCATGGCCAACCTTCTCTCCAATGCGATGAAATTCTCGCACATCGGAGGGATCGTTGAAGTTAAGCTCGAACGAGCAAAACCTAGCTCGGTGCGGATCTCTGTTTCCGACCATGGGACAGGAATTCCAGAAAACTTCAGGGGGCGGATTTTCGGCAAATTCGAACAGGCGGATGGATCTAGCACTCGCGAAAAGGGCGGCACCGGTCTCGGCCTTAGCATCGTAAAAGCTATCGTCGAGAGACTGGGCGGGACGATCGACCTTCACTCGAAGCTTGCCGAAGGAACGACGGTTTTTATAGACCTGCCGGAATATGAGATCGCCGGCAAGGCAGCGGTGGACGGAGGTTTGCCAGCAAAGGCAGCCTACGAAATCTAGGCCGCTCCGTTTCTTCTCCTCGCTGCTAGTGTCAATGAGAAGGCCTGGATCACGCTCCATCAGCCAGCCCACCGACACTGCGTCTCCTCCGCCTTAGCAGTCAGCGCATGCTCAAGGCGATCAGCGGCCGCCTTATGCATTGGGTCTCAAAAAGCTCTTTGCTGATGCTCGGTCTTCCCCCATACCGGTCGCGCTCAATCGCTTAAATTGACGTGATGGGAATTGTACTCGTCCAATCGCAGCTTCATGTCAGCGCTTATGGGTCGTTAATCCATCGACAGTAAAATCACGTAGGTGCGCATTTATGAGATATTTAGGATTATTATTCATATTAATGAGGCCTATTAAAGCTACAGGCAATATTAGGATGAGTTAATTAGCAATGAACATGCGCCGCAACATTGCCGTAGCGATTGTTGATGATGATCAGCTTTTTGCAGATTATGTTGGTCTGAACCTCGATTCCGAGCTCGGCATCCGCGTCCTGAAAATGTCAAGTGAGATCGAATTGAACGACGCGCTTGCGCAGTCGAAGCTGGATTGTGTAATCCTCGACTTCGACTTGGGCTGCGACAACGGTTTGGTCATCGCCCAGCGCCTGAAGGCAAAGTTTGCCAGCCCTCCTCCCATCATCATGCTGACCGGTGTGGGCAGCGAGCGGATGGCTGTGAAGGCCTTTCGCTCGGGCTTCAGCGACTACGTGTCGAAGCGCAACCTCAATCTCGGCGAACTGGTCACCGCAATCCGCGAGGCCGTGGCTCATTGGGATGCGGAGACCTCGGAGCGCTCGGAGATCGACCAACTGAAGCTCCAGTTGACCCACGATCGAGCGACCGGAATGCTCAGTGCCAGCTCGATCGCCGCGAAGCTGGACCGGTTGACGAGGGAGCAGCGACCCTTCGTCGCTCTTCGTGTCGAGATTGCTGGTTTATCCGATATCTCGAGCCGAGTGGGACACGCCGCTACCGAAAATGTCGTTCGGCGTTTTGCTGAGCGTGTCAAGCAGGCGGCCGCCAATGACGACCTAGCCGGAAAATCCTCGGACGACAGCTTCGTCTACATAGTCGAGAAGCAGCTGGATGATCTCCAAATCGAAGCTTTGAACGCCAGTTTGACTGCGGCACTTACCTTTTCCGTAGCGCTCGAGACGACAACAATACGCCTTGAACCGCAGATCAGTAAATATGTCCACGAGGACGAGAGCTGCAAGCTTTTGGAACTGACCGCGTTACAAGCTCCCCTCGCCAGTACGGAGAATGTCACAACCTCTTCTGCGACCGCGGGCAGCTCTCCTCACGCGGCAGCTGCGGGAACATCGACCTCCTTGCGTCCCAACATAGAGGCTGCGAAGCAATCGCGTGTCGACGAGCGCGAGAACAACCGCGCCGAGCGTCGGCAGCGGGTTCTCAAGCGAGCAAAGATCGTCGATGCGGGGCTGAATATCTCGATCGATTGCACGGTGCGCGACATTTCGTCGAAAGGGGTCCGGCTGCGGCTCGACAGCTATTTTGCGCCCCCCGATCACTTCAAACTGATGATCGTTGGCTCGGGAACCGTCCAGCCAGTGCGACTCGCTTGGCAGATCGGCGACGAACTAGGCGTTCAGTTTGTCGGACCAGCGGTGCCGATATGAACGGCTCAAAAGCGGAGGAATTTGAGCTGAAGGTTAACGAGCTCAAGCGACACTTCGGCGTAAGGCTGCAGGACAATGCAGAGGAACTTAAGGCGCTGATCGTTGACCTTTCCGGGGGGAGAAATCGAGCCGGCTGCCGCGAAAGGATCCGGCAACTCGGCCACTCACTCGCGGGCGTCGCAGGAACGTTCGGCTTCGGCAGCATTTCCGACTCCGGGGCAAATCTCGAGAACGCAATCCTTGACCATCAGGCGGACGCGACGATATGTGCCCTGGCGCAGTCGACGATCGAGCTCGTCCGAGCCGAAATGACCGCCCCATGATCACCGGCGCCACCCATCTGACGGAAACGCGCGCCGGAGCGTCGGATGCTTATGCTGAAAAGCAAGCTGGTACCGCGCGCAATGTATTTGTGTTGGAGGCCAGCCGATCGAGTTCGGCAATCGCTAACGTCGTTTTCGGACTGGGCTACGAGCCGCGTGATGGCTCCGATTATCTGCCAGAGTTAGGCGGATTTGCTGCTGTTATCGACGTTCGAGCAGACCCGGACCTCGTCTTAGCCGCACAGGTCGCGCTGACATGTCGCGTCGTTCTTGTCGCGCCGGAAGCCGACTTCGCGCTCCGCCTTGCTGCGGCCCGTGCCGGGATCGACGCAATCGTCTGCTGCCCGGTCGATCCGGTTGAACTCGGTTCCTGGCTCGAGGATTTCGACCAGAGCACCGAGCCGGTCCTCAACATACTCATCGTCGACGATGACTCTCTTGCCGCGGAATTCTACGCGCTGGCCCTGCAGCAGGACGGCATGACCACCCATATCGTTATCGATCCGAGCGCGGCGCTGAACAAGATCGCCGAGACTTCGCCGGACCTCGTGCTCCTGGACATGCAGATGCCAGACGTCGACGGATTGGAACTCGCCCGTATCATTCGCCAGTCACGGCGCCATCTGTCGTTGCCGCTGATTTTCCTTTCGGCCGAAAAGAACGAAGCTCGCCAACATGGGGCCCGCAGTATCGGCGGCGACGACTTCATTACCAAGCCGATCGATCCGCAACGGCTGGCGGCAATCGTCCGCATGCGCGCCGGGCGCGCCATCCTGCTGCGCAAGGCGATGGAACGCGACAGCTTGACCGGGCTGTTGAACCACGCGCGCTACAAGGAGCGCGTCGCTGCCGAGTTCGAGCGGTCGCGGCGAACTGGCGCCTCCTTCTGCGTGGCGATGATCGACATTGATCATTTCAAACGGATTAACGATACCCATGGACACCAGATCGGCGACAGGGTGATCCAGACCTTGTCGCAAGCCCTCGTAGGCGGACTGCGACAGGTCGATGTCGTGGCCCGTTACGGTGGAGAGGAATTCGGCATCCTTCTGGTCGACACGCCGGCAGAGGCCGGAAGATCGGTGATTGAGCGCATCAGACGAAGTTTCGCCGACACGCCATTGATGGTCGGTAATACCGCCTATCCGCTGACTTTCAGCGCCGGCATCGCCGCCAGCCGCGGGGCTGCGGACGTCGAGTCGCTGCTGGGGGCAGCGGACGCTGCCATGTACACTGCGAAACATGCTGGTCGAAATAACGTTGTCCTCGCCGCCTCCGACCCGGAATATTGAATAACAGCTGTAAAACGCTGCTTATTCATTTAGAAGCCCGGCAGGACAGCTAAATAGTATCGCTAATAATAATTTTTTCAACAATACAAATGCAACCCCTCCCAAAGCACTTCGATAATAATTATAATTTTACCGGCAATGTTGTAACGGCGGAGGAGGCAGGCGCTACTTCTGCTTCTACGCCCTCACCGGTCGGGCGACGTCGTACCTCGCGCCGCTCGCCGCCGCCGGCCTCACGGCTGCGGCGTCAGTCCCCGGCGATCCGGCGACGGCGGCGCACATAGACATTTCGGCGCTGATTGCCTTCATGGTGGGCTTTGCCATTCTGCTCGCCACGCCACGCCACGTCACGCCACCGGCCGCACGCCATGGCGCATCCTCGAAATTAGCGGCCGTGATGCCATGCATTCCTTTACGCTTGGCGTGTTCACTGTTCGGCAGTCGCTGCGTGGCGCTGGACCGTCGGGGGAGTCGGTCGGGCCTGCCCGACGGCACGGGACGGGACGACGGCCT
>NZ_JBUZWE020000030.1:0-8032 GCF_055730135.2 Mesocryomonas lacus
TCCGGGGACGCATCGAGTTCGCCGGCGATGATCTCGGCGGCACGTCCAGTAAACCCTCCGACGCGCTTGCCGAACAGAACCCCGAAGGTGCGAAGGAGACCGCGGATCTCGTTCTCTATCTTGACGCGGATCCGCATGAGCATCTCGCGGGCGACCAGAAGGGAGCGGATCTGGTAGCTGTCTCGGCTTTTTAGGCGCACTTCTTTGAACCAGCCGGTCCGTATGATCTGCGCCAGGCCGGCAGCGTCGTTGCGGTCCGTCTTCACCGGCCGCATCTTCAGAGTTGCGTTGGCATGCCGGGCGTCGATGCACAGGACTGGAAGACGGCGCGCAGCGAACTCGCTCCAAAGCCACACAGCCAATGGGCCCGTCTCGAGCCCAACGCGACCGAGGTCCGGCGCTTTCTGGTTCAGATAGGCGGCGATGGCGTCTGGGCAGGTTGCGACCTTCTTCTCGGCCAGGATCCGACCGGCCTCGTCGACGACGCAAATGGCTGTCATCTCCTGGGAAACATCCAAAGCTGCATAAGAGGGCATCATGATTCTCCTTCCTTGTCGGCCAAGCCGATCATTGCTGGATGGCCAGCATGGGGAGCCGCTTCGACTTCGGCGAGAGGCGCCACCTGCGATTACGCTAAGTGGTCCTCCGTGAAGTAGGCTTTCAAGCCTTTGGAGGATGCCAGGAATGCCGCAGAAGAAGCACCAACCTGTGACAGGCGGCACCTACCTAACGGGAAACTACAACATTGATCCCCGTCTGCGGCAATTCGAGATGCGGCAGGCGTTTGGTAAGAGAACCCTGTTCTTCACCCAGTCGATGGGTCCCTTCACCGATGCAGGCGATCGATCCCGACTTTCGCGGATCCTTTCCAAGGTTCCCCTCATCCTCCTGCGCGATGCCCGCTCGCGCAGAAACATGAAAGGTATCGTCGCGCCGGATGCCAACTGCGATGTCGTCGCAGACTGCGTGTTCGCCTTGGCGGACTCCCCGGCCATCGAGGCGAAGCTCGCTGCCCCGATCATCGTGTTGCGCCACCGACGGGTGGGCGTATCCGTCCGCCAGTGGGCATACGTCGCTGGTGGCAATCATGGAATGTCGAAATATGCCGATTCTGTCCGGGCGATGGTGCAGGCGCTGGTTCGCGACCAGGGCTGCGAAGTGGTGTTCGTCTCCACGTGCCAAGGCGTCCCGGAGTATCATCACGACGACTCGCGCCTGGCGAACGAGATCGTTCAGAGCCTCGACAGCGATGTCGCGCAGCATGAGACCGTCGATGCGGCCTTCCACACACCCGACCAGTTGATGCAGCTCCTGCGATCGTTCGATTTCGTCATATCGACCCGGATGCACATGATGATCATGGCGCTCAACGTCGGCACGCCGGTCATCCCGATCGTCTACGAGTTCAAGACGGAGGAACTGTCCAAGTCGATCGGCCTCGCCAAGGTAATGCTGAACATCGATACGATCGAGCCGGCGGCCGCTACGGCAACGCTTGCGTTCTTCCTGGACAAGTTCGAGGCCTTTGCCCGGGCTGGCCTGCAGGGCACCCTCGCCCAGCACGCAGACGCGATGCGCTGCGAGGACCTTATCCGCCCCTTCTTGTCCGCAAGGAAGTAAGGGAACGGCCGATGCGGCCGACGACGTCGACCAGGATCGTGCGCGACGTCGGATACGCCACGATGAAGACGACGGCGAAGCTGTAGTTCAGCAGCCCATAGAGCACGACGTGAACGATGTCGGATTGAACGCCGAAGACAGGCTGGAGGAAATGTCCCGCCGCGAAGGCGGTGCCCGCAGATAAGGCAAAGAGGATCAGGATGGACAGGAAGTCTCTCGCCGTCACGGGTCCGAGGCGGTGTACGACGACCGCCAGGACGGGGATGCGGAAGGCGTAGGCGCTGAGCGCATAGGCTGCGGCCAAGCCAGTGACTCCCCAGTTCAGGCCGACAACAAACGACAGGATCGTCGTAGCCGAGGAGTAGGCCCCCCAGCGGAACATGACTTTCGTCTTGGCTTGGCAGATGAACAGCCAACCGGTGGTACCCGACACCGGCTGGATGAAGCTCGCCACGCCGAGCCATGTAAAGATCGGCGCCACGGGCAGCCAGCGCTCGCCGAACAGGAGGCGGACAATTGGCTCCGCCGTCATCGTCAGCGTGGCGATGCCGGGCATGACCACAGCCGCCAGCATCCAGTTGGTGCGGACATAGGCGGTTCGGAAGCGCGGCTTGTCGATCTGGATACGGCTGAGCAGCGGCACCATCACCCGCGACAGTGGCGTGGTGATGTTCTGGATCGGGAACAGCAGCAGCTTGTAGGCCCGGTCGTAGTAGCCAAGCGGCGTCAGACCGAGGTAATGGCCGATCAGAATGTTGTCGAGGTTGCGGGCGAAGAAGTTGACGATGTTGAAACCGGTGAGATTGGCGCCGAACGACAGAAGCTCGCGGTGGATCCGCAAGGTCGGCCGCTGGGGCTTCCACGGATGGGCCAGCCACGCCGCGGTCAGGCCGATCGTGGTGGTGGCCAGCGCCCCGATGATTAGCGACCAGTAGCCGAAGCCGATCAGTGCCGCTGCGACGCAGACCAAGAAGCCGCCCACCGTCGCCATGACGTCGTTCAGGGCCAAAGAGCCGAAGCGCAGATTGCGGTTTAGCATACTAAGCGGCACCGAAGCGAAACTGCCGATGACAAGCGGCAGGGCCGCGAGCGTCATCAGGCCATGGACCCGCGGGTCACCGTAGAACACAGCGGCGGCAGGAGCCACCAGGATGACGACGAGCGCGGCCAGGATGCCCATGCTGCCGCTCAGCCAGAACGTCTGGTTCAGATGCTCGTCGGCGATTTCATGACGCTGCACGATCGCCTGCTGCAAGCCGAGGTCCTGGAACAGGCCGATGAAGGCCACCAGAGGCGCGACCGACGCGACAAGACCGAAATCCTCTGGCACGAGCAACCGCGCCAGCACGATGACCGAGACGAAGCTGACACCCATCTTGATTGCCTGCGCGGCGCCGGTGACGAGACCACCCTTCAAGGCGACGGACCCGAGTTTGACAGTATTTGCGCTCATGAGGTTCCTAGAAGGGGAGAAGGGCCCGGGGATTGACAGCGGTGCCGCCGATGGCCTTCAGTCCCGATGGCTGTCGTTGCACTGCAGCATAATGCTTCCCATGAAAATATGGAAATCCGTTCGATGAAAGTCTGCATTGTCGTTGGACAGTTTCCGAAGCTTTCCGAATCCTTCGTTTTAGATCAAGCTCTCGGGCTCATGGAGCGAGGCCACGATGTGAGCGTCGTCTGCCAGAAATTGTCGACGGAGGTCGATCTCGGCAGCGAGGCTGGACGCGTCCTTATTTCTCGCTCCAGACTATGGTGGGGAAAGATTGCCGCGGTTCGCGCACTGACAAGCCGCCTACCCTCGCGCATGGCGGACAGGGCGTCTACCGCGCTCGACTTTTTGGATCGCCGGCACTTGGCAAAGTTCGATCTAATTATTGCCCATTTTGGATTTGAGGGCGTACGTGTGGCGAGGGTCAAAAAGCGCGCACGCCGTCTTCCACCTCTCATCACAATCTTTCATGGACATGACGTGGGCAAGCTTGCCATGCGCGGCGCCGTAAAATCGTCTTATGGCGATCTCTTCCAGATTGGAGACGCCAATCTTCCCGTTAATGATTACTTTCGACAGATCCTAATTGATAACGGAGCCCGACCCGAGAATACGCGCGTCCATCATATGGGCATCAAAGTTGATGAAATAACGTTCACGGAGCGAGATTGGGACCATCGTCCCCTCTCTATTCTTTCAGTAGCGCGCCTGACCGAGAAAAAGGGAATTGACTCCGCCCTGCAAGCGCTCGCCGTTTTGAGGACAAAGTGGCCTGACTTAGCATGGCGCTACGCAATCGTGGGAGACGGTGAATTGCGGGCGAGCCTAGAGCGAAAACGCCAGGAGCTTGGCTTGGACGACCGCGTAGACTTTCTGGGCGCCCTCCCCCATAGGGAGGTCCGTGGCCTTCTTTCAAAAGCTCAAATCTTCCTACTTCCGAGCGTCACAGCGGCTGACGGTGACGTCGAAGGTATTCCGGTCTCGCTCATGGAAGCGATGGCATCCGGCGCTATTGCCGTTAGCACGTTTCATTCCGGTATTCCCGAACTTATCAAGGATGGTCTCAACGGCCTGCTCGCTCCCGAACACGACATCGACGCCTTGGCTTCGAAGCTGATGTATGTGATAGAAAACGCACAGCTTATGTCAAAAATGGCCATCAACGCCAGAGCAGCCATTGAGTCGGAATTCAATTCAGCAACCCAAATGGACCGACTGGAAGCTGACCTTCGGTTCCTGACGGCTAGGTGTGGAGCCTCAACAGGTTGTCCTGATCCAGACCGGTTCTGCTGATGGGCACGGAGTATTTGATGCCGCCGTGTGGTCGATGCCAGTTGTAGTCGTGGATCCACCGGGGCAGCTCCTCGGCGCGATACTGCAAGGAGGGATAGGTCCGCGCATAGGCCCATTCGCGCAAGGCCGTCTGGATGAAGCGCTCGGCCTTGCGTTGGGTCTTGGGCGTGTAGGGTTTGGTGCGCACGTGCTTGAGGCCGAGTTGGCGGCAGACGTCGCCAAATGCGCTGGCTTTGTAACAGGATCCGTTGTCGGTCATGACGCGCACGATCTTGACGCCGAGGCTTTCGTAGTAGGCGACGGCGGCCCTCAGGAAGGCGACGGCCCTGAAGGCCTTCTCGTCCGGCATGATCTGCGAGAAGGCCAGGCGCGAGGCGTCGTCGATGGAGACGTGGACGAACTCCCAGCCAATGCCGCGGGCGCTGGACTGCCCCTTGCGATCCCCGGTGATGCGGTGGCCGACCCGGTCGAAACGCCCAAGCTTCTTGATGTCGAGGTGGATCATGTGGCCGGGATGGGCGTGTTCGTAGCGACGTACCGGCTCGGCGGGCTCCAGGTCGCTTATCCGGTTGAGCCAGGGCGGGAGAGGATGCGGCTGACGGTGGCCGGCGACAGCTCCAATTCCAGCGCACTCCGCTTTCCCGTCCAGCGCTCGCGGCGCAGCGCCTCGACCTTGCCGAAGATTTCAGGCGAAGTCGGACGGAAAAGACGATGCGGCCGGGAAGAGCGATCAACGAGCCCCGCCACACCCTCGGCCTTGAAGCGGGCCACCCACTTGCGAACCGTACGCTCGCAGACTCCCGCCGCCGCTCCGGCAGCCTTCGCAGATATTCCGCCAAGAACTGATTGAACCAGACGCTCTCGACCGCGTGGCGTCAAACGGGCATTCTTGTGAATTTTCATCCGGTCCCCCTCCTTGGGTTCTAAAGCTTCGCAACCTCAGCTTCCTCGGAAAGGACCGGATGGACAACCTATTGAAAGCTCACAGCTAGGGCTTGACGAACCTGCCATTTTGAAGGGCTTCATCATGGCAGCAACATGGGTTGGCATCGATTGACCTAATTGCCTTGACCTTCAACGGCGACACGTGCTCGAACGAATTTGACGCAGTAGGCATCACATAAAACGGGACCAGCGAACCACCTCCTTCGCGACTTTTGTTGTACGTCACGAGAACGGCGACCGGCGCAAGACACCCAGCCCACTGATATCGCCGGTCGAACGGCCAGATCTCATTTTAAAGTATAATCATGGAGCTCAGCATGGACGGACCTTCGGTAGCGCCGGTATCGGTCATCGTTCCGACCTATAATCGAGCGGACCTGATTGGACAGTCGATTGATAGTCTGCTCGCGCAAACACGTCCGGCAGCAGAGATAATTGTCGTAATTGACGGATCGGCGGACGGGACGGTCGACGAGCTTGCCCGCTTTGGTGAGCGGATTCGTGTCGTAGAAAAGGAAAATGGGGGCAAATCCACGGCTCTCAATCTGGGGCTGGAGATCGCCACCCAGCCTTACATTTGGATTTGCGACGACGACGACATTGCTAGTCCGCATGCACTCGAGCACCTGTACGCGGCTCTTCAGGCTTCGCCCTCGGCGCGGATAGCCTACGGCACCCTACGCAAGTTCTACGGCGCGTGGCCGGCAACAAATAGTGAAGACACCTTCTGTTATCGTTCGGATCGAAGAGCACCCCTCTATATCCAGCTTCTGCAGGACTTCTTCATCTGGCAAGGCGCCATGTTGGTCGAGGCGGCGTGTTACCGGGAAGTGGGTGGATTTGATACCCGGTTCATACGTTCCCAAGATTACGAGATGGCGTTGCGCCTGCTCCGGCGCTTCGAGGCCGTCGCGGTGCCCGAAACTATTTTCTACCAGCGCCATCACGATGGTGAGCGCGGTCCTCAACACTCCCGTTTCAAGGTAAAGCAATCGGAAGCGGTCTGGACGAAGTTCAACCGGCTACTTTTCGGCGAGATTCATGAAAGTCATGATCTGCGGGAGTTTCTCGCCGACCACGACGGCGGCGCCCTGACCGATCGGCAACGGCGGACCGCACTACTGCAACGGGGTGCGATCATGGCTCGCAAAGGTCTCTTTGATCTTGCCGCAAAGGATTTTTGGGCTGCGGCAGAGGCCAGCGTCGCTGTCGGTCATCCTCCACTTGATCGCGAAGAGAAAACAGTGCTGCGGCGTGTCTTCGAACGCGGCGCACGGTCGACCTTCGAACGGGTCGCAGATGTGCAAGCGATGCGGAAAGCGCTTTGGCAGTTCGACGCAAAAGTACGGGGAGAGATCCTCGGCAACCTTTTTCTGCCAGTGACCTTCCGCCTTCGCCGCATCCGCGAGACGAAGGATCAGCTGCGCGAGGTGAGTCAACTTATATACGTCGCCGCAACGCTTGTTGGGCCAGGAATGCTCCCGGCGTACTTTGCGGCTCGCCGCAGCGAAGCTAGGCTCTATCGCGTCCATCCCCTCGAGAAAAATTCGTGACTTCATGCTTGGCCGCGCCGCCGTCTCCGGATGCATGCCCACGGTCCGCCATCTTGTGATGGGTTCTTGGAGACCATCAAACCAGATTGGATCGTGCTGCACTACGGTCTCTTGGTTCGTCATTGTGCTCCGTTAATAACTGTCTCAAAAGTAGTTCCGCACCGCCAGACCAGTTTGATCACCGTGCTCCGGCAACTTCCAGCGACCGGACGATTTTGGCATCGTCGGCCAGCTTAATCTGTGTGCGGTGGTCGCAGCAGCATCGATTTTCCAGGCCCGGCGCGATTATGCGCGCCGAGGGAAGCGCTATTCAAGTGATCTCAGCGATCGGGAATGGGCGCTGATCGCGCCGCTCCTGCCTGAGCCGCGGCCGATCGGCCGTCCCCGGACGACGGACCTTCGCGAGGTCGTCAACGCTATCCTGTATTTCGCTTCGAGCGGCTGCGCCTGGTCGTTGCTGCCCCGAGAGTTTCCCCCTCTTACGACGGTCCAACGCTACTTCTACGATTGGCGGGATCGTGGCCTGCTGCGCAGGATCAGCGGCCATCTCACCATGGCAGCGCGAGAGTTGGAGGGCCGCGAGGCGAGCCCGACCGCCGGCGTCATCGACAGCCAGAGCGTCAAGACCACCGAAAGCGGCGGCGTCCGGGGCTTTGATGCCGGCAAGAGGATCAAGGGCCGCAAGCGCCACATCGTCACCGACACGCTCGGCCTAATGGTCGGGCTCGTCGTGCACGGCGCCGACATCCAGGACAGGGACGGTGCCGTCTCTGTCCTCGCCTCGATCCGTCATCGCTATCCCTGGCTGCGCCATGTCTTTGCAGACGGCGGATATGCCGGCGAGAAACTGGAGAGGCAGTTGCGCAAGATCGGCCAATGGACGATCCAGATCATCAAGCGCTCCGATCAAGCCAAGGGCTTCGAGATCCTGCCGCGCCGATGGGTGGTGGAGCGGACCTTCGCCTGGCTCGGCCGCTGCCGCCGTCTCGCCAAGGACTTCGAGAAAACCATAGCCAGTGTCGAGGCCTGGATCCTTGTCGCCAACCTCCACCTGCTTACCCGACGCCTCGCAAGGTATTGCTATCCCTCATAGAGTTTTGAGTCGGGCTCTAATACCAACATGCGCTGA
>NZ_JBUZWE020000031.1:0-6640 GCF_055730135.2 Mesocryomonas lacus
CCCACACCTCGCAAGGCATTAATATCTCGCATAAATTTTTGCTCAAGTCTTGTATTTACCAATGCCGATCTAGCTCATCAAATTCGGTATCGTCTTCCTGCGGTGCAAGGAACATTCGAACCATAGCTTTCAGCTAGACGATAAATGCCATGATCATTCCTACCCGCATTCATACAGTCATTGCTTACCAGCCGCTTCAACGCAATCAGAATCATAGTCCGGTAGGTTGGCACCGTCCAACTTACCCAATGCGAACGCCACAATATGCAGGACGGATCTGTCGTACTCACGGCCTGGGCCACGCATGCACTTGCCCAGATTCCGCTGGCAATACTGGGTGCACGCTTCCTAGTCTGCGCCCACTGCTGGAAGGCTCAGGTGTTCCGCGTCCGGTCAGATGGACGCGATGATGTTGATCCTGATGGTTGCTTCCGGTGCTTGAAGTGGTTTCGGATTGGCGGAGAACAGAAAAGATCAAGACGCCTGTTGGAATTGCTCCACTTGGCCAGAAAACGGAACGAGATGCCATAGCCGCAACGGGGCGCTCTGTAATCCAACTTCCAATTTTTAGTTAGCACTTGATCGGCAGATACCCAGCAGCTCTTACTAAGAACCATCTAGTGAAAAGTAGGCATCAGCGTAACGACGTGCGCTTTCCTTTTGGCTGAGGGAGGATCCAACGAAACTACGCGGTTTGAAGTTCGGCAGGTTACTGAGAAATTTATCGAGAGATTGATCAAAATCATTAATTCCACTGAATTTCATGCCACATTGGGGAGAAAAAAATGGTACGGATGAAGCAGGAACACGGTTCCCGAACCATTCCCATATTGGATCTGCCCAAAAGCCGCGATCCCATGCCAACACAGGTATGTTTGATACAAGAGCTTCTTGATAAGCTAAACCCTGCGTTTCGTGCTCGCAACAGAATAGCAAAGCACGCGCGTCATCTAGACCTTCCAGAAATTCGGAATGGTGATGCTTTCCATACCGCATAGTACGCACAGAAAGGCCGCGATCCTGTAACTTTTTTTGGATAGGATATATCAAAGTCGGACGGGCTACATGCTGCGCCCAACGAATTTTATCATAAAGAATAAAGTCTAGTGATTTTACGCGACCTGACCTATCCGGCCAATCATCTAAATTAAAACCAGCGAACCATTGAATGCACTTTGCCGGATAGTAGGGTTCAAACATATCCCGCATCCAGTCCGAAAGAACAAGTATCTTACGAAATCGTGGGTCGGAGAATAAATCAGGTGCCATTCCCGGATGATCGTAGAGAGAAGGTCCGAGTAAAACCGGATTGGGCAAGGGCCATGTTTCCAGCAACGCGGTTGATCCGACAAGTCCCACAGGATAAGTTGGATGACGAAGAGCGAAATCATAATCATTCACCCGAACAGCAAATCCATTAGATTGAAGCGCCTGGACAAGCATTGAGAATGATACATCGAACCCAGAACGCTCTTGCTTTCCAGTTAAACGCTTATATACCGGCCGTATTATATCTTTTACCTTACTAGAAATTGTTCCTTGTGCCGCCTTGCTATTGTTTGCAAAAAATAATAGTACCGTTTTATGATTTTCAATTTTTGTCAATTTTTACTCCAATCTCATACCGTTCAGGAATTTAACGCGTTAAGCTCACTACGTCCATAGCGTGAAATCGACAGGAGGTCGCGATAGGCGGTCTGAGCAAAGGGTCTAATCCACAGTCGGATTGATGCGGCAAGGACGAAGCGGAGAAATCTACTCGCGGTCTTGTCGTGTCGCGTCGTACGCCGCCAACTGTGATTCTGCTTTGAGGAGCATCGTTCGACGTAAATTCGCAGTCTATAAACGTATACGTCGATGACGGGTTTGACCTTACGGTTTCGCTTTGCAAGATGACCGCCCCGACGCCTCGGGCTTCGAGGTCGGCTAGACTGAAGTTGGCATCGTATTCCTTATCGGCGAGCAGGACGCAGGGCTTGGGACCGGGCCGATCAGGGTCAGTTGCATAGCCTTTCATATCGCAGACCTGACCGCCCCTCAGCGTGATGGCAGCCGTGAATCCTCTAACATTGCTTCGGAGATGGATCTTGGTCGAGAAGCTACCGCGAGAGCGTTCATGACCTTGGTCTTGATGCCCTTTTTAGCGCGCCGCCAGCGTGTTGATAAGCTCGCGTCATCACCTGCTTTCGGTCTGTTGCGTTTGCTGCAGCATGCTTGTTTCAGCGGGCGTGCCCGACGCGGCAAAGGGAACGCCGTTTGGGCCGCGGCTGCATGCAGTGGCGTCCTATCTCAAGACCTTCCAGGCCCTGTCCTATGAAAGGCTTCAGAATGCTCTGGCCGATCTCTTCGGCTTGCAGATCAGCCAGGGCGGGCTGATGAACATGCTGCGCCGGGCGCAAGGTTCCTTCGTCGCCGATCGCGATGGTGCCATTGCCGCCCTGCGCCGTGCCACAGTAGTGGGCTCGGACGAGACCGGCGTGCGGATCGAGGGCAGCAATGCATTCCAATGGGTGTTTCGCTGCGATGAGGCCGTTGTTCATCAGGTCGCTCTAACTCGCGGCGCCATCGTGGTCAGGGCCCTGATGGACAGGCACCGGCCAAAGGTCTGGTGCTCAGATCGTTACTCCGCCCAGCAAGGACATGCCGACGCCCATCAGACCTGCTTAACTCATCTGGCCCGCGACGTCGCCTACGCCGAACAGGCGAGCGAGGATCTGCGCCTTCGCGGCTGAGGATCTGGCTGTCCAAGGCTTTCGCTTTGGCGAACGGCATCACGACCTTTGCTGCATCAACCATCGCCGCCAAGCGCCGGGCGCTGGAACGAAGTCTTTCCGATATCCTCGCCGCCCCGACATCATGTCCCTTCGACCGCGTGGTCCAGCACAAGTTCAGGTGGGCGCGAGACCAGCTCCCGACCTTCGCTCTTTGGCCCGGCATGGTCGATGCCACCAGCAAATGCTGCGAGCGATCGCTGCGACCGACCGTCATTCAGCGCAAGGTCAACAACGGCTACCGTGCCATGTGGGCTGCCGAAGGCGAAGCCGACATCCGCACCGTCGTCGACATCGCAAGGCTGCGTCCAGGCGCCAATGTCTTCAAAACCATTCTAAAGACCGTCGGCGACTGAAATGCGTGAAAGCGGGGGTGGGTAGTTACCGTCCCAGAGCTGCCTGCGTCCAGCGCCCACTGGCGATAGACCGAGTTCCAGGCACCGAAATGGCTGTGCAAATCACGCCACGCCGTCCCCGTTCGGGCGATCCAGAACACCCCGTCGAGAACCAACCGATATTCGCGAGGTCGCCGACCTCGCCGCGGAACTTTCTCGACCACGAACGGCTCGAAGAAGACCCATTCCGCATCTGACATCAAACCTCGAACCAAAACCGCTCTCCGCAAAGAGCAGCCTTGAGTCAGTCAACAGGTGATTTGGGAATCCCCATTGCCCACCCGCCTAGGGCGGATCGCCATTCAACTTAGCCACATCATAGCACCGGCGAGGTGAACGAAGCCGGTGAAGTGGATGGTTCTGCGATCGTAGCGGGTCACGAAACGACGGAAGTGCTTGAGTTTTGAGAAGCATCGTTCGATCCGGTTGCGATGCTTGTAGGCGCCGACGTCATTGGGAATAACGATCTTGCGGCCTCGGTTTGAGGGAATGACCGCCGCAGCTCCCGCCCCGGCGATAATCGCCCGCAAGGCGCCGCTGTCATAGGCGTTGTCGGCGAGGACTGCCTGGCCGGAATGGCCTTTGAGCAGCACGGCCGCCTGCGGACAATCGCCCGCATGACGGCGGTGACGATGAAATGCAGCGGCCAGCCGAGAGTGTCGTCGAGCATGTAGATCTTGGTCGTCAGTCCCCCTTCGGGAACGCCCCAGCGCCTGATCCTGGGCCCCCTTTTCCGCAGGCTGCCTGCTGATGGGCCCGCACGATGGTGCTGTCTATCATCAGGTATTCGTTGTCACGGTCGGCGGTGAGCACCTCGAACACCCGCTCCCACACGCCCTCATGGCGCCATCGGCTGAAGCGGCGGTGCACAGTCTTCCACTTGCCATAGCGCTCAAGCAGGTCACACCAGTGCGCGCTCGAGCGCAGAACCCACAAACAGCCGTCCACAAACAGCAGTTTATCGGAAGCCTTCCGGCTGGGATCGCTGGCTTTACCCGGCGGAAGCAGAGCGATCCTCGCCCACTGCTCCTCTTTCAGTTCGTACGGCTTGGCCGCCATCAAAAGCTCCGCATCTTCACACGGAACCCTATGAATCAGCGATCACCTCGGTTGGGAACCCTGAATATTGATTTTGCCTAGTCCAGGTCAAAATAACTAAACTTAAGCCCGCCCTTTCCTAAGAGATCTCTATTGATTCCTATGGTACTGACAATAACGCATCCCATACGCACGATATTCTCGGCTCTAAGTCAAAACAGCATGCGAAAAATTGGAGTTTGGAGCCCAAGAAACCCGCATTCGTAGATGAACATACGCATAGAACAGCAGAAACGAGCCAAAATTATAGGCGTTAAAAAAGTCCACTTCAAAGAAAGACCGCGAAAGAAGTAATATAGAAAAACCTGCTACAACTACTAAGTCGTAATCTTTATTACCTCGGGTAATCATTGCTAAGGGCCTAAGGATTGTGCAGCCA
Source organism: Mesocryomonas lacus (assembly GCF_055730135.2). Lineage (NCBI taxonomy): Bacteria > Pseudomonadati > Pseudomonadota > Alphaproteobacteria > Hyphomicrobiales > Aurantimonadaceae > Mesocryomonas > Mesocryomonas lacus. Next base: position 4,644 of record NZ_JBUZWE020000031.1, read on the forward strand.
ACAATCCATACTAGTATTGCAAGACCAATAACGCCTAGCTCAACCATAACCTCAATGTACGTGTTGTGAAAATGAAAACCGTTGCGTGCGCCGATATAAAACTCCGCCCAGAGCCGCTCCGCTTCAGAGAAGCCCTGAACCCAGTAAGCTTGGTAGCCAGTGCCGAGAATTGGCGCCTGTTGGAACGTTCTAAATCCTTCAGACCAGAGATACGTTCGACCTGTCAGAGTGGAGTCCTTACCAAATATAGCTAGGATCTGATCGCCAATATTGGAGTTGAAAGCTGCGAGCAGAATGATAAACCCAAGCGGCAATGCCAGTACAACAAGCGTTATACGGGATCCCGCGGAAAGTCTCAGCGTTGTTCGTAAAGCGATGAAAGCACCTAGTGTAAAGATCACTGTCAGGATCGAAGTTGCCGACCGCGATCCTATCAACGCGTAGGCACAAAGAATTGTGGTTATAATAGCAATGAACGTTATCGGAGATGCTTCGCGAGGAGATAGTAGGTAGGCAATCGAAAAGTATACGCCAAACGAACAAAAATTTCCAAGTTGATTTTTTGAGTTGAATGCTCCGATAAATGTGTAGGATCCATCCATCAGGTCATATCCGTATCTACCAAAAATAAAAGAATAAATTACAACAAATAGACACCCCCATATTGCGCCTTTGGTTAAGGTACACAGTGTAATCGTTCGCGCGGCAATTGATGCGCATACCAAATGCGTAAAAAACTGAATTGACGACCGAAGCGTTATCGCCGGCACCTCCGACCACGTAGCGGATATAAGCATAAGAAAAACGAATAGTATCGGCACAAAAAAATAACTAGTCTTTCCTACAACTACGCGATAGTTGATTAGAACAAGCGGCATCCACAAAGAGTAAAATAACAGTATCGATGCAGGCCCAAAACGAATGGTATAAGCGAATATAAATACTGATATAGCGATTGCGAAGGTACCGTAGGTTTCGTTCTCCTGCGGTGCGATCAGCATTCTTTTAGAAATTTTCAAGTAGTGCACCTTTCGTGCTTACGATATGATCTAAGTGGCAGTACGGCAACATTTTCGTCGACAGGAAAACCTGGCCGAATTCGATACGCACCGCATCACGTCGTTTCATTCCTGACTCTTCGCAGCTCTGCGCTTTTTACGCTTTTTTTTTGGCATTGAAACTGGAATGTATCCGGGCAAGCTTAACCATATCCTCGGTGCCCGTCGCTGCCATGGAGTACGTACAGGCAGGACACCCGAGCTAGGCTTCTCCACCAAGCGACACGCTTCAAATCTCATACGTTATTGACTTGCCGCCGCGCCACTGCAACGGCTGCCGCGCGGTTAGATCTTCGGCTCGCCACCGACTGCTTAGAGGAGCGCCAAGTCGATGCGTTCGGCGACATCGACAGGCAGCTTCTCTGGACACTCGACCGGCTGCGGATGCATTCGTGATGGATGAGCGCCACCTCGACGTTGTCGATGCTATGACGAGAGGCAATCGCCGTGAACGGCAGCATTGCCGTTAGATCAGCCTGAACCTCGCGACGGATTTCAGCATCGACCGCCGTCTTCATACGTGGCGACGGTTCTCCGTATGGAGGGATCCGGATCACGTCTTTAGGTCTCCCACTTTATAGACCTTGGCATCTGGATGCCCGTCGGCGATGGACTGCACCCGGTCTTCCCACGACGGCTGATCCAGCGAAGGCCACACCGGATCGCTAACTCGCGACAGGAAAAGCTCCGGGTAGTCCCACGCGTGATCGATGTCGGCTGCACTGTAGCTAAGCCGCGGACTGGTCTACGAGGCCCGGATTGAAGCTCGGGTTCTCGATAGTCGGCAGCGACTTCGGCGGCGGATGCAGGATGACGTAGCCGCGCGGGTTCGCGAGGATCTTCGTGCGGCCAACCATGTAATTTTGCTGACTGTGGACGTGTCCGTGGATCCAGAGATCGGGCTCGAACTTCAAGTGGTCTACCCCCTGAAAAGTTCTT
>NZ_JBUZWE020000032.1:2500-6302 GCF_055730135.2 Mesocryomonas lacus
GTTCTGTTGACATTGTGAAGAGAAGACGGGTCCTGAAGGGCTCTTTGAACCACCCCGCAAGGGATGGGAATGAGGGTTCTGTCTGGATCATGGCGCCAAGCGGTTCATCACCGATTGGATAGACGTCATGATCCGCAGGGATAGCCCTCACCCCAGCGGGTTTGACGGCGCATTCGAAAGGATGCGGCGGTGAACTGGTTGGAATGGGTTCCCCTGTTTCGATTGCCATGCCTGACCGCGTGGCATCGGGGCACCGTCTCAAGAAGCTGGTCTTTCGCCAATCCCTTCTCCAGATGGGATTGGCATAGAGTACCGCTGCAGGACGTAAGAAGGATTGCACATCCCTTGCGTTTGCGGTGCTCGAACGAACGGAGCTGACGCTTCGTTCGGGAATGAGAGTACGTCATCAATGACACTTCTCTCTTGGTTCCTCGCAAGGGGCGCCAAAATGGTGAGCATTGGCGATGAGAATGATCAAGTGATATAAGGGCATCTGGTGGATGCCTTGGCATGCACAGGCGATGAAGGACGTGATACGCTGCGATAAGCCATGGGGAGCTGCGAATAAGCTTTGATCCGTGGATTTCCGAATGGGGCAACCCACCTCCGACTTCTAGAAAATCGGAACGGCACTGGTTGGACTTTGGTCTGGCCGGTGGCGCTGCGGTTTCTAGGGGTCATCAGCGAGGTATCTTACCTTCGAATACATAGGGGTAAGAAGCGAACTCGGGGAACTGAAACATCTAAGTACCCGAAGGAAAGGACATCAACCGAGACTCCGTCAGTAGCGGCGAGCGAACGCGGACCAGGCCAGTGGCAATCTATGAAAGAAGCCGAACACGTTGGAAATCGTGGCAAGAATGGGTGATAGCCCCGTAGGCATAATGTTCTTGATTGTCCTCGAGTAGGGCGGGACACGTGAAATCCTGTCTGAAATTAGGGGGACCACCCTCTAAGCCTAAGTACTCGTGCATGACCGATAGCGAACCAGTACCGTGAGGGAAAGGTGAAAAGCACCCCGACAAGGGGAGTGAAATAGAACCTGAAACCGGATGCCTACAAACAGTCGGAGCCATAATGGGTGACGGCGTACCTTTTGTATAATGGGTCAGCGACTTAGTCTGGCGAGCAAGCTTAAGCCGATAGGTGGAGGCGTAGCGAAAGCGAGTCTGAACAGGGCGTTCAGTTCGTCGGATTAGACCCGAAACCGAGTGATCTAGCCATGAGCAGGTTGAAGGTGCAGTAACATGCACTGGAGGACCGAACCCATATCTGTTGCAATAGATCGGGATGACTTGTGGCTAGGGGTGAAAGGCCAATCAAACTCGGAAATAGCTGGTTCTCCGCGAAATCTATTTAGGTAGAGCGTCGACCGAATACCCCCGGGGGTAGAGCACTGAATGGGCTAGGGGGACTCACCGTCCTACCAAACCCAATCAAACTCCGAATACCGGGGAGTACTAGTCGGCAGACACACGGCGGGTGCTAACGTCCGTCGTGGAGAGGGAAACAACCCTGACCACCATCTAAGGTCCCCAAGTCATGGCTAAGTGGGAAAGGATGTGAAGATCCCAAAACAACCAGGATGTTGGCTTAGAAGCAGCCATCATTTAAAGAAAGCGTAACAGCTCACTGGTCTAATTAAGGGTCTTTGCGCCGAAAATGTATCGGGGCTAAAGCCATGCACCGAAGCTGTGGATGTGCACGCAAGTGTACGTGGTAGCGGAGCGTTCCGTAAGCCAGTGAAGGAGGACCCGTGAGGGTCTCTGGAGGTATCGGAAGTGAGAATGCTGACATGAGTAACGATAAAGGGTGTGAGAGACACCCTCGCCGAAAGTCCAAGGGTTCCTGCTTAAAGTTAATCTGAGCAGGGTTAGCCGGCCCCTAAGGCGAGGCCGAAAGGCGTAGTCGATGGGAACCACGTTAATAATCGTGGGCCTGGTGGTGAGTGACGGATCTCGTGTATCGTTCAGTCTTATCGGATTGATTGGGCGGTGAAGAGGTTCCAGGAAATAGCCCCACCGTATAGACCGTACCCGAAACCGACACAGGTGGACTGGTAGAGTATACCAAGGCGCTTGAGAGAACTATGCTGAAGGAACTCGGCAAATTGCACGCGTAACTTCGGAAGAAGCGTGACCCTTTCCAACGCAAGTTGGGTGGGGTGGCACAGACCAGGGGGTAGCGACTGTTTACCAAAAACACAGGGCTCTGCGAAGTCGCAAGACGACGTATAGGGTCTGACGCCTGCCCGGTGCTGGAAGGTTAAGTGGAGGGGTGCAAGCTCTGAAATGAAGCCCCAGTAAACGGCGGCCGTAACTATAACGGTCCTAAGGTAGCGAAATTCCTTGTCGGGTAAGTTCCGACCTGCACGAATGGCGTAACGACTTCCCCGCTGTCTCCAGCATAGACTCAGTGAAATTGAATTCCCCGTGAAGATGCGGGGTTCCTGCGGTCAGACGGAAAGACCCCGTGCACCTTTACTATAGCTTTACACTGGCATTCGTGTCGGCATGTGTAGGATAGGTGGTAGGCTTTGAAGCATGGGCGCCAGCTCGTGTGGAGCCATCCTTGAAATACCACCCTTATCGTCATGGATGTCTAACCGCGGTCCGTTATCCGGATCCGGGACAGTGTATGGTGGGTAGTTTGACTGGGGCGGTCGCCTCCCAAAGAGTAACGGAGGCGCGCGATGGTGGGCTCAGACCGGTCGGAAATCGGTCGTCGAGTGCAATGGCATAAGCCCGCCTGACTGCGAGACAGACAAGTCGAGCAGAGACGAAAGTCGGTCATAGTGATCCGGTGGTCCCGCGTGGAAGGGCCATCGCTCAACGGATAAAAGGTACGCCGGGGATAACAGGCTGATGACCCCCAAGAGTCCATATCGACGGGGTTGTTTGGCACCTCGATGTCGACTCATCGCATCCTGGGGCTGGAGCAGGTCCCAAGGGTATGGCTGTTCGCCATTTAAAGCGGTACGTGAGTTGGGTTCAGAACGTCGTGAGACAGTTCGGTCCCTATCTGCCGTAGGTGTAGGAGTATTGAGAGGATTTGTCCCTAGTACGAGAGGACCGGGATGAACGTACCTCTGGTGGACCTGTTGTGGCGCCAGCCGCAGTGCAGGGTAGCTATGTACGGACTAGATAACCGCTGAAGGCATCTAAGCGGGAAACTAACCTCAAAACGAGTACTCCCTATCAGGGCCGTGGTAGACCACCACGTTGATAGGCCGGGTGTGGACGAGCGGCAACGCTTGAAGCTTACCGGTACTAATCGCCCGATCGGCTTGATCATTCTCATTCGCCAATGCTCACCTCCGTGACAATCGCACAGCGATTGTCGCGTCGGTCGAGCTTGGTTCTTCTTGGACCCTTCACGCCAGCTTGCCTCGGGCAAGCTGTCTGCAGGGTGGCGCGGATTGCAAAGCAATCCGACGACCTAGCGGTCTACGGGCATCTCGTCCTGGACTGCTGCTGAGATTATCGACGCATTCTCATTCATGCACTCCGTCTCCCTGCAGAGGCGGTCAGGATGGCGCTTCCAGCGCATCACCTGAAACCTAAACCCAGCTTCTATCTTGCTATTCGCTGACCTGGTGGTTTTGGCGGAGTGGCTGCACCCGTTCCCATTCCGAACACGGCCGTGAAACGCTCCAGCGCCTATGATACTTTGTCTTAAGACACGGGAAAGTCGGTCGCCGCCAGGTCTGCAAATCGCAAGATATCTCTCACATGACAAACACAACACCCACTAAACAAAACGCCCCCTCGGTCAGTGCCGCAGGGGGCGTTTTGCGTTCGGG
>NZ_JBUZWE020000033.1:0-3533 GCF_055730135.2 Mesocryomonas lacus
AGGCCAACGCCTGTTGGAGGACGTCGAAGGGGCGGTCGACCGGGCGCAACGACGCGTCGTCGAACCGCTTGGCGATCGGGCGGAAGACTTCCTGGCCATGCTTCGGGAAGTCGTGGAGGCGAACAACGCGGCAAGCCGGGTTCCCGTCAAACATTGACAGTCCGCCGCGGGAACGGTGGATTGCTCAAGGCTTGGCCGCCGTTCGTTGAACGTCGACGGCCGTGGAATCGTCATGCGTTTCCCGTCTGGGATGGCCCCTCAGTTCGGGCGGTAACGATCCAGCCAATGAGCGTAGGGGGCAGGCAGCGTTGTCCATGCTGCCTTGTCGACACCGAGTGCGAGCGCCGCGGCATATGGCCAATGGGGGTTTGCCAGGAGCGGGCGCCCAAGCGTCACGAGGTCGAGCTTGCTATCCGTGATGGCAGCCTCGGCGTCTTTTGGATCGAAGATGAAACGACTTGTCGTCACTGGCATGGCGGTCGCTTCTTTCACCTGCCGCGCAATTGGTACCATGAAGGCACGCCCCCTCGGTACATTCGCCGTCGGCGTCGAAAACCCGGCACTGACGTCGATGAGGTCGAGGCCCCCGGTCTTCATGCGGCGCACCATCTCGATCCCTTCTTCAAGGTCGTCCTGTCCCGTGAACTCCGTGACGCCGAACCGAGCAGTCAACGGAAGATGCTCGGGCCAGACCTCGCGAACGGCCGCGAGCGTTTCGCTGATGAAGCGCGCCCGACCATCGAAGTCGCCGCCGTAAGCATCCTCGCGCTTGTTCGACCAGGTCGAGAAGAAGCTCTGGGCCAGATAGCCATGGGCGAAGTGAAACTCCAGCCACTCGAAGCCCGCCTGCTGCGCACGCTGCGCGGCTGAGACGAAGTCGGCCTTCACGCGCGCGATGTCCTCGACTGTCATCGCCCTCGGCACCTTTGGGAGATGCTCGCCGTACGCGATCGCGGACGGTGCGATCGTCTCCCAGCCACGCGGATCGTCGGCCGCCATATGATCGTCGCCTTCCCACGGACGGTTCGAGCTTGCCTTGCGGCCCGCATGCGCGATCTGGATGCCAGGCACTGCACCGGCCGCCTTGATCAGGGCGACGGCCTTGCTCCAAGGCTCAATCTGCTGATCGTTCCACAGGCCGGGGCAACCTGGCGTGATGCGACCCTTGGGCGATACCGCGGTGGCTTCCGCGATCACGAGTCCCGAGCCGCCCCGTGCGAGGCTTGCAAGATGGGCATAGTTCCAGTCGCCGATCAGTCCGTCCTCGGCCGCATACTGGCACATCGGAGAGACGACGATGCGGTTGCGAAGGGTGACATCCTTGAGCTTGTAGGGCGTAAACAGTGCGGACATGGCATTCTCCGATACTATCGCTGCGGTTGGCTTGGCGTTCTTCTTGAAAAAGACCGTTGTTTTGTCGTCGGTAGCGCTCCGCGCTTGAGGCCTCGACCTGCTTCACTGCAAGGTCGCCCCCCCCCCCCCGGGGCTCGATCGGTACGCGACTGGCTACGTCCGGCCATTGTTGTTGGAGATCGCCCGCGGTAGAGCACCAAACCGTTCGACGGCGGCTGCAACCCGGTTGCGAGCCACTTAACCCTTGATCCAACTTCCATCTTGCTGCGCATCGATGGCGAGATCGAAGGTTTGGATGAAGCCCGCGATCATTCGGTAGTAGCCGAGGACGATGATGGCGTCGCTCAGCTCCTGGACGGAAAAGTGCCGTAGCGCGTGCTTGAACAACACACCCGGTGCCTTGTCCTTGACGAGAATGGCCTTCCCGAACCGCAGGAGCACGCGCTCGTTTTCGCTGAAGGCGTCGGTGTCATCGAGTCGCTCTTCCGCGATGGCGATGAACTGGTCCTGGCGGACGCCCGCCGCCTGAGCGATGGAAACATGCTGTTCCCATTCGTAGGCCACGCTTGCATGTGCTCCCACCAGCAACACGATCAGCTCCTTGTGATAGTCGGAGATTGTGAGGTCCCGGAAGATCGCATTCGTCAGGTCGATGACGGGAACGAAAGTCCCGACGCTATGACCCAGCATCTTGAAGAAGTTGACCTTGGTCGACAGGCTCTCAAACTTCTCTTGGACATTTTTCGGCAGGGTCTGAAAGTCTGGATAATCGATCTCGACCTTCGAGGTGATCTGGTCGTTACTCACGGACGGATTGGACATATTAAAACTCCTGTTGGGTGTTGGCGGGTGAACGTAAAACTGCTCCGCTTTATGACTTGGAATGGAACGGTGATCTGAAGTTCGCCGACTTGGTCTTCAGGTGGCGATGTCGTCGTGAAGCGGAACTTCCGTCCTCTCCGACATCCTCCGGCGATAAGCGTCGACCGCCGGAGGGTAGGAAACGCCCCGGACGATGGACAGCGCCCGCAGGTGGGCGAAGAGGTGGATGTCGTCCTCCGACAGTTCGCCGTTGACGGCGTCCGGCGAGCGCACGAGCGGCTCCAGTTGGAGAAGATGCGCGTTCGCCGCGGCGACGTGCTCTTCGGTCTCGGCCAGCCTGTCCTTGAAGGGGCCGATGACCTTCTCCTTGTTGCCCCTGAAGAAGGCGCGCGCTTCCTGCGTGGCGAACTCCGCCAACGGGGCGGCAGCCCAACGCGGCATCACCAGACGGTACAACGTCTGCGATCCTTCCTCGATCAAACGGGTCACTTCCGGGTTGGTCGGTCCGACCAAGACGCGGGGCTCCGTCATGGCGTCGACTGCGCGGACGATGTCCATGCTCTCCGGCGTGTAACGCCCATCGTGCTCGAGGATGGGGGCTACCTTCCGCCCGACCATTCGCTCGGGCGTCGCGGCGTCGTCGTTCGCCATCACGACGAGCTCGAACGGCAGGCCTTTCAAGCCGAAGATCTCACGTGCCTTCACGCAGAACGGACAGTGGTCGTAGACGTAGAGCTTCATGCGTCGTCCCCTGTGGTCATTGTGCGTGTGAAGCCGTCGAAGGACGTCATGTAGACGGCACCGAACTCGTCGAGCGTTGCCCGAATCTCCGGCGTGGTCGCTCCGTAGACAAAGAGCTTTTCGATCGTCACGAGTTCGAGGAAGCGCTCGGCGAACGGTGCGAACGTGTCCCTGACGTGTCCCAAGAGGTCGGGCGTCCGGTACCGCTCGACGATGTGCGCGACGGTCTGGTCGGCGTTGACGCTGTACTCGTAGCTGAGCGTGCCCGGCTCTTGGCGCGTCGCGGACACGATCCGGCCGACCAGCTCCTTGAACGTCTCGAAGTTCGCGGGATCCAGGGTCAAGTGGAAGATGCAGACGGTTTCGTCGGTCATGTGCTGCTCTCGGTGTCAGGTCGTGGAAGGGACCGGGAAGTCGGCTCGCGATGCAAAGCGCTTCCGGGGCTTGTCGTGTCTCAGTTCAGGTAACGGGCCGCAGGCGACATCGGGCTTCCACGCTCGCGCTCGGCGCAGCGGAAACTGGAGGGGCTCGACGGGTCGCCGCCTGTGAACTCGGGAAACCTCGGATAGGCGCAGATCGGCCGCCGGGCCTGGGACTTGGTGTCGCTGCCCCCTGCC
>NZ_JBUZWE020000034.1:0-3352 GCF_055730135.2 Mesocryomonas lacus
AAAAGCTGCCGTAACTGCAAAGCCATTGGCGACCGCTCCGGCAAGAACAAGCCATGCGGAATAGATCGTCCAGGCCACGTCGGCAGTGCCAAGAAAGGCGAGATCGGCGACAAAACTTGCGATGAGACAAGTGCCAGCCGTCGCGCCCAGCACCATTCGCAAGGGATAGCTGGTAACGTCGAGGCGCTGCGTGGCTGTCGATATGCTCATCGGATCGGGATCACATCTGTCTACGGATTGGAATTTCTATGCCCCAAATGCGACCGCACGCAAACGAGTTCCGAAGAACGATTCGCTACGGTTAAGGCCCTATGAACGCTGCGGACGGCGGCGTCTCTACGCCGGCTTCTTTCTGCAGAATGCGGTCATCATCCAAATCCCCGGCAGTTCGCCGAGAACTCTGCGCCTTCGGCGCCAGTCAGTGTCCTTCGGCCTCGTGGGAAGCTGCAACCTTGGCCTTGTAGACCTTCAATCGCTCCTCGGCGGCAGCCAGCTTCGCACGATACTCTTCGAGATGGGCCGATGGGTCCACGTCTCGAAGGCCCTTCGGCGAGCCAATTGAGACGGCACCGGTCATGTCCTCCTTTTCGATGGCCGTAATGTGCTGCCGGATGTCGGATACATCGCGCTCTAGAAGCTCCAGCTTTTTGTCGATCTCTACCATTCTGCGCTCCCAGATTTTGAAAGCAGAACGGTGGACCTCGCCGCTTTAGTTCCGAAAATGTCGCTCGTCGGGTTCAAAGGGGTAACGAAGCGGTACCCCTTCAACTGTTCGCTCTGATCGTACGGTTGCCGTGGAGCTCATCGATCCATCATCCAAATCTGGATGGTGGGACGAAATTCGTACCACCGCGCAGAACTGCGCAATGTGGTAACGGTCCAGATCTGGACGGTGTCATGGCCATCGCCCAAATTTGGGCGGTTCCGCCATCATACAGATTTGTATGCTGTAGCGGCCGATCCGCGGGTAAGGACCCCGGGGCCGGCTTATGCGCAACACTCCGGGGCTGATTGTTTGCGTCTGCATGCCACTGGACCGGGACAGGTCACTGCGCCAGGATCCCCGACGAGCTTGTGGATCGGGTGGGATGGGTCATGACTGTGCTGACGGACTATGCGGAGCAGGAGATCGCACGTCGGCAAGGGCTTCTTATCGAGAGCAAGCACGACGCTGCAGCGGACCTCCATCGGCGCGAAATCGCTCGCCTCACCAAGATCTTAGAAAGTGTGCGTGGTAGCTAAAATTGATCTGTATTGGATCTGGACAGATCGGCGCCGCTCAGCGCCTGAGTAGGGGCGTTGTTCGTACGCAGTGCCGCAAGCCTCAGGTATGATCTATTGCCGAAGGTTGGACAACAACGCCTAAGGGAACTCCAGTGTTAGCGTTGAAGCAGGTACAAAGGGCCGGCGACACTTGGTAAAATTGGTGTCGCCGGTTTGCCTCAGGCGCTATAGCTCGTCCGTTGCAATCCAGTGATCGGTACTAGACCCTTAGTTATTCCAGCCCGCGGCGAACCGCGAACAGAACGCGCCTCTGATGGTCGGCGAAATTCATCAGCTCGATAAGCGCGTCGGCCTCCTCGATCTCCAAGTAGTCGAGCGCAATATCGCGGACAAACGCCGGATGCCCGGTAAACAGGTCGATGATCGACCACGTTGTCCCATCACCAGTTTCAGCTAGGCTGTACCGATCGTAGGACATTCTGCACCTCGTTCCTCGAAGCATAGAATGAGCCTGGGACCGGTTCCGACCGTGATTTAGGTTCCGAGCTAAGAGCTTTGCGCGGCTTCTAGGACTTCTGCTACGGTGCTGGGGGTCACGAGGCCAGCACCCGGTAGGGAGAAGTATTTTGGTTCATCCGCACTTTCTCGATCACAGGCAACGAGTAGCCGAATTGGTCGGATATCTCCTTATCGTCCGCCCCGATCTCGATCATCGCTTCGATAATGCCAAGGTCAGTTTCAGAGACTGCACGGGGTACCCTCAGCGCAAAGCTGAACTTAGTCATGAAAGCGGACACGCGTTCTCCCTCGCATTCGCGACCATGCAGGATCCAACGCAGTGAACTCATTAAAGTTAGGCTGAAAACTGGGATGTGCGTTTCATGCTTAAGATTTGGTTGCGGAACATTCAAATCGGACTGGCCGCGCCGAGCACGATGATGACCCGCGGATTGACAGAGATCGCTACAGGGCCGCTTTCCGCTGTATCTCATATTCACGGTAATAGATCAGATCTGCCTCGTCCGAATCCTGGCACAAGATTTCCCGTGGCCGAGCGGCGCCCTCGTAAACCTTGATGAGAATCCGACCATCCGCCAGTTCCTCCTTCGCCACTGAATGGTTTGCTGAGCTCAACGCCATGTCATTCCTCGCTCTGGGCCGCTTGGCTACGATCACGCTGTGCAGACCGTTTGAGGCCCGACGGCGTTAAACTGTCTGCAGTGAACGCCGTGGAAAGATGAGTGTAACTGTTCCTATCGGGTGGAACCGCCAACAGCTACGTCTGCACCCTTAGCATGGATGCCACCTTCTTCACCGTATCCGCCATTATTGCGATCGGGTCTATCTGAGCGCTGATCGCCGTCGAGCAGAACGGGCAGGATAGTACGACGGTTTTCCAGACCGAAGAGCCGACGGCTGAACTGCCGTCGACGGTCTCCAAATTTAGACGAGTAAGCAGCTTTTCGCACTTCGGGCATTTCGACGTCATGTAGCACCATCTCAATTGCAGGTAGAGCAGACAAGCATTCGCTGCTGCTAATGGGAAGCCTGACCGGTGTCGTCATTCGAGCCAAAAAACCCGCTGGGGCGCAGCGCGAGCTAAGCAGTCAACCCCCTCCGTAGCAGGTAGCGCAACGGCTACCGCACCGCGTCAAACACCCTTAGTTGTAGCCGCCATTCGCTGGAGGCTCCCAATGCTGAATGCCGTCACGAACCTTCTTCGCCGTCTCGGTTTGATCAGCGATAGGAAGGCGCTGACGGATCACGACCGCCGCACAATCATGAGCATGTTGGAAGCCGGCATAGAGCCAGCCGACCTCACAGCTGTGACGGAATACACCCTCGACGATATCGAGTGCGCAAGAGCCAGCGACGTTCTTACGGGGCAGAGCGTTTCGGCGGTCTCTCCTCTAGCTTCATCGTCCAAATCTGGGCGGTGATGCGGGTGAACGATGGGGAAAGGAGTTGAAGCAGACTTAGGATCGCAGTGACTGCAATCCCGGCGCTCCAGCCCTCAGACTTGAGGCATCGGCCTTGGAAGCAAGTACGCTTCGAACTGCTGCCAGTCGCGATCGCCCGGCAGAAGCCTCGCTTTGCAGATTCAAGCCGCCAGAATGCGCTTTAGTTG
>NZ_JBUZWE020000035.1:0-3206 GCF_055730135.2 Mesocryomonas lacus
CTGCGGGACTGGTACTGTCATCGCTTGCTGCGGCCCTGGCGATGGCGCTCGGCCAAGCGCATTGGAAGGCGATTCGCAGCGCCGCTTCCTACGACTATTAATCCCATCGTGGATTTCAAGAGCGGCGAAAGCTTCGGCAGATGCAGCGATGTCTGCTTTGTCTGACGACTGGACAGATGTTTTGTCATCTGGCCACCTTCGAGGTATCGGGGCTCCGGAAAACTGCCGCGCATTAGCGGAATCCAACCGGATCCTGTCGCTTTAATTGTCGACTAGCAAGTCCACTGGTACGTCCAGAATATCTGAAAGAACAGCCAGCTCAAGGCCATGAGGCTCTGCTCCCTGCTCAATTGCCGCGAGCCGCACCTCGGTAATTCCAGCGTCGGCCGCAACATCATGCTGCGACTGCCCAGATGACTCGCGGAATGCTCGGACAGCAGTTGCGCCATCTTCAATGGCCGCGGTGACAGGGGCAGGGACTTGGAAATCGGTTTCTCTTTTAGTCATCACCCTCAAGACCTCTCGGTAAAGCTTCGGATGCGTCTCGCTCCAGCCTAGCAGCCCGAAGCCGCGCAGTCTTCTCTGCCGTGGCTTCCTTCTGCGATGCCGCACCGGATCCAGTGCCCCGCAATTCCTCTATTTCGGCGGACGGACGGAAATGCTTGTTCGCAGCCTTAACGGCCGCCGACTCTTTATCAGCCAATGTAAGTATCCGAATAAGTTAACGTATTGCTAGCATACGGCAATCAGCCAGCTGCGTCTCGCGCATGCCGTGGATGGAGCGCGCGCTCTTAGCAGACATCAGAAGCGATGCGCCTTAGCCCATACTCTCATGGTAATGTCGGGTCTTGTTCACCAGCTTTTTCTCGTCCGCTATTGCCCGGTCAACCGCCTCAATCATCGCCTGAACATTCACCAACTCACTGATTTTCGCGGTGCCGGTGACGCTGATAGCCAAGCTCCGACGCTCGGTTACCAGCTGATTGCGGATCTTTTGTAACGCCTCTTCGTATTCACGAGATTTATCAGAGGCCATGGCAATCTTTCAGTTTTATTCGCAGGCCTGAGCTGCGATGAGGTTGGCAGCGAGTAGGCTTGATGGCCAATCCCGCGTCGCGCAAGTCTGATGCGCCATCGCTCAAGCGCAAAACGGCGACACCTATTGAGGGGTTGTCGCCGGCCCTTCGCAACTGCTTCAGCGCTGACACTGGAGTACCCTTAGGCGCTGGTGATGAAGCGTCACCCATCCGGCATGCCTGAGGCCTACGGCACCACTACGGTGATACGCTCTTTCTCGCCGTCAGCACCTTCAGGGGGTATTCCATTCTCTGCCCTTAGCGCCCGTGCCAGCTCTAATTCCCTCGCTTGGTCGGCTAAACGCTGCCAGTTCCTTCTTGCCTCATCATGCCGAGCTTTCACGCCAGGCGTTACCGCGTTTCTCGCCTCGATCTCTGCTGCATCTGCACGGGTTTGATAGTCGGTGCTGGTATCCACGCGGCTCAAATTCGGTTCCCTTTGATGGTGTCTATGTCGCACGGATTGCCGGGGTCCAGCGGACCCCCCCGGAAATGAAGGGAACTAAATGCAACATGACTGCGACATCAAATCGATGGCAATGCCGCATATACTGTCGCTAACTGTCTGAAAAGGCTTCGGAAATTGCTGGCTGGGGAACCTGGATTCCCAGCCAACTTATTAAGTGCCTGAAACTGCGTGGTTTTAGTCGTAAAATACCCATCAATTCGAGGCGAGAGTGGACCAGCGTGGTGGACCCGTCAACCCGGCCGAGACATCGCCTGGAAAGAGGTCTAGTCGCCAAAACCGCTCGGCGAATTTGAGCATGCACTGAGCGACAAGCCACATTTGCTCAGCTCCGAACGACAGCTTCGCGCCCAACATGGTCTCTCAATGATGCGCTTTAGGGGTCCGAAAGCGGACGTTACAAAAGTTGGACGAGACTTCTCCCACTGAGTTGCGGGCCTCGATCCTACCCAGAAAACATAGTGGTCTGATCCGTTTTGCGTAATTTCGTTGCCGTCCGCTTTTATAAGTCGCTACAGCATATTCAGCAGATGGAGTGCCTTCGACGCGATCGAGCCTCCGATGTGCAGCAGATTCTCAAGGCGGGAACTATAAACGGGGATTAGGTTATCATCTCAGAAGGCATAATTAGGTTCAGCTGACTGAACCTCAAAATTCGGGCGATCGCCGTTCTCAGAATCCCCGGAACAAACAATGTATTGGTGATACCGGTTCACCCTCAGTAATTAATTCAAAAATAGCTGGCCCGTCACGATCGCCACGGGCCGGATAGTCGATTATCGTTGCGCTTGCGTAATGACAGGCAACGGAAATTCTAGGCCAGTTAGCAGCTCATCGATAGCCATCGGATGAACGATCATTGCAACAGCGTCACCTGATCCGCTTACTCCCACTACGGAGAGCGAACCATTTGCCATCAGTTGAACGCTTTCCAGCTGAGCCAGCGAAAAGCTGCGGAAACGTCTGTTCTTGGTCATGACGACCTACCCTCCCTGTGCGCTCAAAATTCGGCCCAGTCATTCGCCGCCTGATCATGAGCAGCGCCGCCTTTGCTTCTAACTGTGCGCATCTGGACGACAGGACGATGCGCCGCCGAATGGGACTTCGCCGATGGTCGGTTTGATTGGCTGTCAGTTTGTGTTCGGAACCGGCCGATCAGGATCGCAAGCTCTTCTGTCTCGCTTGATAGGGTCTGCGCTGCGGCGGTTGTCTCTTCGACCATCGCGGCATTCTGTTGGGTCACCTTGTCCATATTATCGGCAGCCATCGAAACTTCCTTCAGGCTGTGGGCCTGTTCGCCTGCGCTAGCGGCGATGGCTGCGACGACATTGGTCATTTCTCCAACCTGAATGACGATCTCTTTCAGCGAACCGCCAGAGGCCGATACAAGCTCCACGCCCTTGGCTACCTGAGCGCTAGAGGTGGAGATCAGGTTTTTGATCTCCTTCGCTGCTTCCGCGGATCGTTGCGCCAGACCACGCACTTCTTGGGCAACCACGGCAAAACCCCGACCGGCTTCACCCGCCCGTGCGGCCTCCACACCAGCATTCAGTGCAAGAAGGTTCGTCTGGAACGCGATCTCGTCGATCACACCGATGATCTTACCGATCTGGTCAGATGATTGTTCGATCTCAGACATCGCGTCGATTGCCCGACCAACAATT
>NZ_JBUZWE020000036.1:0-2944 GCF_055730135.2 Mesocryomonas lacus
GACACCGCGGCCGGCAGCCTTGGCGGCGTAGAGGGCAATATCGGCCTGCCGCATCGCCTCGATCAGATCCGCCTTGCCGGGCGGCGAGTGAGCGATACCGATCGACACGCTCGTCAGAACGATTTGGCCGCCGACGTCATAGGGCTCGGAACAGGTCTCGAGCAACTTTCCGGAAACGGCATCCATCGCCCCGCGCTTCATCAAAATGACCGCGAATTCGTCGCCGCCGAGCCGTGCGGCGAACCCGTCGTCGCCTACCGCGTCGCGGATGCGTACCGCGAATTGGCGTATCAGCTCGTCGCCGACCGGGTGACCAAGAGAGTCATTGACGTCCTTGAAGCGATCGAGATCGAGGTAGAGCACGGAGAGCTGGCGATCGTCTTCTACGATGGAGGCGAGCACATCGCGCTGGAAACGCTCGCTGAGTCCTGTCCTGTTCGAAAGCCCTGTGAGGGCATCGATGCGTGCAGCTTCCTGGGCCTTGGCCTCGCTAACCTTCAGCTGAGCGTTCAGCTTCTCGAGTTCTGCCACTCGGAGGGCAAGTTCGTCGGTAACGGCGTTGTCGGTGCTCCAACGATGGGCAAGAGCGGTTGCCAGCTGCTGCAGTTCTCCGACATCGAACGGTTTGAGGAGGTAGAAGAGCTTCTCAGGTTGACCGATGGCGAGCGAGATCTCGGACGGTTTGTGGTCGGAGTAGCCCGTGACGATGACCAGGTTCACGTCCGGATCGAGAGCGCGTATGCGACGGGCGGTTTCCAGACCATCGATACCCGGCGGCATTCGCATGTCGATGAAGGCGATTGCGAAGGGTGTCCCTTCTGCTGCCGCAGCCTCTACCGTGGCGACTGCATGCTCGCCTTGGCGACAGAACACGATGTCGTCGACCAAGGCTTCCGCGACAACTTCCGACGGTTCGCCACCGAATAGCTCCGCCGAGAGATCGTCGAATTCGTCACCGTTCGTCGGAGGTTTCGAGACAAGGTCGGCAAGAACCCGGCCGTAGGCTTCAAGTACCTGCGCGTCATCGTCGACCACGAGTATGCGCCGCGGTTTGGCTGAAGATGTCATGCGGCGTCCTTGAGTTCGGTCATATAGCGAGGGAGTATCAAGTGCAGCGTCGCACCTCTCCCCGGCCCCTCGCTTCGCGCGAACAGTCTTCCGTTCATCGCGCCGGCGGCGTTAGCGCACCAGTGCAGGCCGGTCCCCCCGGAACGGTCGCGGCGAGTGGAGAACCCCTTCTCGAAGATCGTCTCCAGACGTTTGTGCTCGATGCCTTCGCCGTCGTCGCAAAGCATGACAGCAAGACCGGTCGTTCCGCCCATGTCGACCTCGGCGACCTCGATCTCGATCCTGCCGCGGCCCTGGCCTGTTGCTTCGATTGCTTCAGCCGAATTGACGAGGAGGTTGCCGAGGATCTGTTCCACGGCAATTCGGTGTCCGAGCACAGCGGTGCCAGGATCAACCTTAACTAGAAGATCAATGTTTTCCTTCCGAGAGATCAGCTTCGCCGCACTCTCGATCACGGAGGCGATGTCTATCTTCTCGACGACACGCTGCCCCTTCGACGCCGCATCCTCTTCCTTGAGGATTTCGTCGACGTGTCGGACCATCGAGGTGAGCGTTTGCAGGTCAGCGTGCCTTGTTCTGCCTTCCTCGAGCAGCTTCGCGGTGGACATTGCGACGAACTGATGGAGCTTTCCGGCCCGTTCCACGGAAAGTGCCGGATCCGTGATTTCCTCGAGCGCCTTCTGAAGGTTCTTCTTCCATGGCGCGTCCTCGCGCCGAGTGAGATTCCACGCAACCGTGCCTATGGGACTGATAGCGTTGCGAACGTTGTGCAGAATCCCTGCCGCCTGGTCGGCAGCGCCATGGTGATAGTCCTGCCGCCGCAAGGTGTCGCGGAGTTCCGCCAGCTGCGACGCCATTCTGTTGAACGAGACGATGGTCTCGCTCAACTCGTCGTTTCTGCTGTCTTCCGGCATGATTAAGAGCTGTCCGGTCGACCCGACCTCCGACAGATGGTCTCTCAGCGCTCCGACACGCTTGATCGCGATATGCCGAAGAACGAAGGCAAGTGCGGCAATGAGGGCGAGTCCGCCGAGGATTAGCAAGGCCATGGCGGCCCATACCGCCTGACGCCCGGCTGCCGAGACGGAGCGGCCGGTCTTGGAGACGAGGGTTGCCAGAGGGGCACCATCCAGACCCGTCACGAGGGAGCGGAGCTCGATGGCATCGTCGCCGCGGATCATTTCCTCGGAAGTCGAAGCCCGAGCCCCAACTGGAAGCAACTCAAAATCGACCTTGGTCTGATCCTGCAGGGCAGCGATGTCGAGGATGCGGCCGAAGAGAAGGGTGCCTACTGCCGGCCCCGTTCGCTCGGACGTCAGGATCGGTGCATATCCGACCGCGACGATTCCCGCCTCGGTTCGAACGAGGCCCGTACGGGATCCGGGTTCGGAGAAGGGTACAAGAAGCGGATCCGCTGCAGGCACGACATCACGCGACATCAGCTTGAGCGGCTTGGGCTCGTTACCCGAGAAGTCGTATCCTTCGTCCAGGACGATCCGTCCCGCGGGATCCGACATGACGATGTAGTTCAAGCTAAGGGCTTTGATCGACTCGGGATTGACGTTCTTTTCGAAGTAGTCGGCTTTTTCGCCTTCCATGAAGGAGTAGCTATCGTCCCAGAAAGCATAATCCCGCGATGATGCTGCGACCTGCGCTTTTTGGCTCTCTATCGCCTCGAGTACCCGGCTCTGATTCCGTCGTGCCGCCGTATCCTCCAGTTCGAGAAAGCTCGGCATAACGGTCAGTTCGAGAGCTGCCAGATTTAGAAGCGCCGATATTCCGACGACGCCGACAAGGGCTAGATTGATCTTGCTGACGATGCGCATGCTGGCCTCCGCGAACCACGATAGAGATTAGCGATTAAGAATCGGTCTAA
>NZ_JBUZWE020000037.1:0-2611 GCF_055730135.2 Mesocryomonas lacus
ACGCGGTCGGATTTGCCCTTGCGACCGCCATTAGGCGGCGATCCATAACCTTGATCTGATAAAGGATCGAGGCTCTCGCCTTCATCAGTGTCTCGGCAATGAGACGCATCGTACGCCTACGGTCTAAACCGCCTTTCGAACTGACCGGCGCGGTAAGAGACTGCGCGTATGGACGTCCATAAGCACAGTGCCTTCGAGCGTTTGGAGATCGTGGAGACGGGTCGTCGTCGCCGTTGGAGCGAAGACGAGAAGCTCCGGATCGTGATGGAGAGCCAGTCGGCACCGCGTCTGGTGTCGGCGACGGCGAGGCGGCACGGGATCTCTCGCTCGCAGTTGGGGATGTGGCTGCGCAGCTTTCGCACCGAGCAGCCTGCCACAAAGCCGGAGCCGGCCTTCGTTCCGGTTCTGATGGCCCCTGGGGCGATGTCCGCCCCCTTTGCGGCCGCCGATGACACGGCGATCGTGGTGGACCTGCCGGGCGGCAGTCGGATGCGGATTGCCGCCTCGACGCCGCCGGCGCTGGCGGCTGCGGTCCTAAAGGCGTTGCGATGATCCCGTCGCGGGCGCGGGTGTGGATCGCGATGGGCCACACCGACATGCGGCGGGGAATGCAGGGTCTGTCGCTCCTCGTCCAGGAGGGGCTGAAGCGCGATCCGAATGGTGGCGATCTCTTCGTCTTTCGCGGGCGCAGCGGATCGCTGGTGAAGATCCTCTGGCATGACGGGGTCGGGCTGTCGCTTTACGCCAAGAGGCTGGAGCGCGGACGCTTCGTCTGGCCTTCGGCCAAGGACGGCGTCGTGGCTCTGACACACACGGATCTCGCCTGCCTGCTCGACGGGATCGACTGGAGGAATCCGCAGCGAACATGGCGTCCGGAGATGGCGGGATAGCTCGCAAATTCCCTTGCATTGCAGGGCCTACGTGGCAAAATCTTTCGGTCGCGAACGGACCCGATCCCTCTCCATGCCCGATCTGCCGGACAACATCGCCGCCCTGAAGACCGCTCTGGCGGCAGCAGAACGGCGCGCCGATTTGGCCGAAGCCGATGCGGCTCATGCCAAGGTGAAGGCCTCCGGTATCGAGGCGCTGGTGGCGCATCTGACGCTGCAGATCGAGAAGCTGAAGCGCGAGCTCTACGGCACACGCTCGGAGAGGACAGCCCGTCTCATTGACCAGTTGGAGATGCAGCTCGAGGACGCCGAGGCGGCTTTGAGCGAGGATGAACTCGCCGCCGAACAAGCTGCGGCGAAAACGACGACGGTGGCCTCCTTCGAGCGCCGTCGCCGCGGCGGCCGCAAGCCGTTCCCCGAGCATCTGCCGCGCTAGCGCGTCGTGGTGCCAGGTCCTTCCGCATGTTCCTGCTGCGGCTCGGATCGCCTTCGCAAGCTCGGCGAGGACGTCACCGAGACGCTGGAGGTGATTCCCCGCCGGTGGAAGGTGATCCAGACGGTACGCGAGAAGTTCACCTGCCGGGACTGCGAGCGGATCAGCCAGGCGCCGGCACTGTTCCACCCGACCCCGCGAGGGTTCCTCGGCCCGAACCTCCTGGCGATGATCCTGTTCGACAAGTTCGGACAACACCAGCCGCTGAACCGGCAGTCGGAGCGCTATGCCCGGGAAGGGATCGAGCTGTCGCTGTCGACGCTCGCCGACCAGGTCGGCGCCTGCGCCCATGCCCCGCGGCCGCTTCACGACCTTATCGCCGCCCACGTCCTCGCCGCCGAGCGCCTGCACGGCGACGATACGACGGTGCCGATCCTGGCCAAGGGCAAGACCGTGACCGGACGCATATGGACCTATGTGCGCGACGATCGTCCTTTCGACGGCCAAGCACCACCGGCGGCCCTGTATCATGCTTCCCCCGATCGCACCGCCGAACAGCCAGAGGAGCATCTGAAGGACTGGACCGGCATCCTGCAGGCCGATGCCTACTCAGGCTATGGTCGCCTCTATGCTACGGATCGAAGTCTGGGACCGCTGACCCAGGCGCTATGCTGGGTACATGCCCGTCGCAAGTTCTTCGAACTCGCCGACATCGCGAAGAATGCCCGGCGCGGGAAGAATGCCGCGTCGCTCTCGCCCATGGCGCTGGAGGCGGTGAAGCGCATCGACGCCCTGTTCGCCATCGAGCGCAAGGCGAACGGCTTGCCTGCAGACGAGCGCCTGGCGATCCGCCGCGAACACTCGCTGCCGCTTCTCGTCGATCTGGAAAGCTGGATGCGCACCGAGAGGGCGCGACTGTCACGCCATGCCGACACCGCCAAGGCGATGGACTACATGATGACGAAGTGGGACGCCTTCGCCCGCTTCACCACCGACGGGCGCATATGTCTGTCGAACAACGCGGCGGAACGAGCCCTACGCGGGATCGCCCTTGGCCGCCGCTCGTGGACATTCGCCGGCTCGCAGCGCAGCGCCGATCGTTGTGCCTTCATGCTGACGATGATCGCCACCGCCAAGCTCAACGATGTCGATCCGCAGGCCTGGCCCGCCGACGTTCGACCGCATTGCTGACATGCCCCAAAGCCGGCTGCCTGAACTCCTGCCATGGAATTGGGCCGCGGCACCCTATCAGGATCAAGCCGTAGCTGCCTGACTGCGGCCTACGCCG
>NZ_JBUZWE020000038.1:0-2507 GCF_055730135.2 Mesocryomonas lacus
TCCAGTTAAAAAAGCACTATTAAAAGCATGCATCTAATATCTGCTGCCACTACTATTATCCATCAGATTTTTTTCAAATTGAACGCGTTTCTCAGATAGAGCTTCACGGAGTTAGTCCTCACTTCAGTGTATTTAGAAAATATCAAAGAAAATACTACCGGAATTAGGGGCATTGTAAAAACCAAAATCCAGGAATAGAGGTTAGCAGGAATTCTTGTTGTTGGGACAACAAAATTGCATATAAATACCACAATCGGAAGATGCGTTGCATATAGAGAATAAGAAGCCTTACTTCCAAACGCGGCTAGTCGCGAGAAACCCTTAGCCAAGCCAAATGAAGAGCGCATGCCAAGCGCAAGAAAAAGAGAAAAAGATGAAGCAATTAGTAAGTCATTTAGCGTAGAATTTAGAGCAAGTATCTTTGATACGAAGTTCAAAAAGAAGAATGCGACAAGAGCAGCTAACGGCAGGGTCCAATGAAAATCGCACTTCCCTAAGCGCTTTTCAACATATAAATAAACCACACCGCCTAACGACCAACAGATAAAGAGATGCGGACTTGGCAATATAAAGAATGCTAAAAAAGATAATGCAATTCCCAAGAAGTTTCGACGCCTGACCGCCATATAGGCGAGTGGGAAGTATATATAATACCAAAATTCGCAAGCAATAGTCCAAAGGGCACCATTGGACCCTAATGCTGGCACCGCAAGATCTTGGAGAAACAACGCGTTTCCTAATAAGGTCGTTACCGTGAGTCGGTCTGTAATATCGTAAGCCAACGCAACCGAGCCCTGCGTACCAGCGTACAAAGGGGATGAGAAAAAATTGGTGCCAAAAGCGTCAACGCTTAAGCCAATAATAAGAGCTGGCAATAGTACGACCCAGAGCCGCGCCAAACGTTCGAATAAAAAATACCCAAATGCGAATTTATCGCCAACGCGAATTACAGATCGGACAATCCAGAAACCAGAAATTACAAAAAATACAACAACCGCATTGTGACCTTGAGTAGTCACAACGCTTAGAATTTGATTAACCACGCCTGGTGTAAGTGGTCGGTCAATAATGATTTGTTGCATATGAGAAAAAACGACTACTAAAGCGGCGATAGCTCTAATAACATCAATAAAATCGTATTTTGAAACGCTGCGCATGGCCACCTCAAGCTGTTATTACGGCGATATTTATAGCTTCTTAGATATTGAGTACAAGTGGAATCAGCGATTCCGCCCTTGACATTCTCTATCACGAATACAAGTCTGAAGCATATTTCATATAGGATCAAAAATATTGAAAAATTTAAAACAGATAATAGAGTATCTAATAAGACATATTATTATCATTAAATAAAATTGTTTCTAGCTCGGTAAAAATGGCGTATTGTAAGTCAATTTCTGTTAATAATTACGAGTTACATTATTCACAAAGACTGGATCCTTATTTTTATGAGCTATCAAACTTATTGGCAAAACGGCCATGCTAGAGGAGTGCAGATAAATAAAGATCTTATCTAGTCTATCGACGTATCCCTTATCCAATGCCGAATAGCGTATAGATATATCTAGTATGGGGCACCCGGTTTGTGGAAAATGCTTCTTTAGCCTCACGCCGCATACCCTTAGTGGACGCCGCATACCCTTAGTGGAGGGAAATTGCCATCCGGCGTTTTTTTACTCGAACTAGTTGCTTCGGTCGCCCTCGTCCGCTGCGAGCATCTCCCCCTGGAACTCTCGGATGAGCTTCCCGTGGGCTTGCTGGAATTGTCTGTCGATGGAATCCTTCAACAGCATCGCCTGCAGCGTGTCCTCGAAGTCTGGCCGCTCAGTAATCGAATTTTTAACTTCGTCGAACTTTTCGCCCAGCTCTAGCACAGTCATCTCTTTTCCGGTGTCGTCAAGATGCTGGCGACGCAGGAATTCACAAACAATGGTCGACCAGTTCTGTGCGTCGACTTCCTGTTTGAGGAAAAGCTTTCCGAGCCGCTGGATTGCGAGAATGTCGGATGGCGTTGCCGTCGTTCCGAACCGGTGGCCGGCATAGTTCTGGGCTGCCCCTGTCAGGGATAGTTAGAGGTCCATATCGCTAGCTCCCTGCAGCAGGAGCAGAACCAGGGGAGGTAATCCCTGCATATTGCGGTGATACTGGAAATGGGCGGGGCCCAGTAGAGGAAGAAATTCGGCGTCCAATCGAGAGCGCCACCCACCGCCTTCGATGGTTTGTGCTTCTTAAACTAAAAATATGCAATGGCGAGGATCGCGAGAATGACGACGAATACTAAAATGAATCTCCATCCCACGACGAAAGATAATAACTAACTCCACAACCTGGTGTTAGCTCCAAAATCCTGATTTCTAAACCTCCGAGCGCCACGTGTTCAACTTCTTCCTGGTATGACGGAGGGCGGGCGAATGACCTGCATTGTCGCAGTGAAACACTCGGGCGGCGTCGTCCTCGTGGTCTACTCCCTGAAAAGTTCTCTAATGCTTTATACCAACATGCGCTGG
>NZ_JBUZWE020000039.1:0-2485 GCF_055730135.2 Mesocryomonas lacus
AGAAGGCGGCAGCGAGACTGTGCCTCAGGCCCAACGGCCGATCTGCGCCTATCCGAAGTTTCCCGAGTACACTGGCGGCGACCCGTCGAGCCCCGCCAATTTCCGCTGCGCCGAGCGCGAGCGCGGAAGCCCAATGTCGCCTGCGGCTAGGTACCTGAACTGAGACACGACAAGCCCGGAAGCGGCTTCGCATGGCGAGCCGACTTTCCGGTCCCCTTCAACCACCTGAAACGAGAGCACCACATGACCGACGAGACCGTCTGCATCTATCACCTGACCCTGGATCCCGCGAACTTCGAGACGTTCAAGGAGCTGGTCGGTCGGATCGTGTCCGCGACGCGCCAAGAGCCGGGCACCCTCAGCTACGAGTACAGCGTCAACGCCGACCAGACCGCCGCGCACATTGTCGAACGGTACCGGACGCCCGACCTACTGGGACACGTCACGGACACGTTCGCGCCGTTCGCCGAGCGCTTCCTCGAACTCGTGACGATCGAAAAGCTCTTCGTCTACGGAGCGACCACGCCCGAGATCCGCGCGACGCTTGACGGGTTCGGCGCCATCTACATGACATCCTTCGACGGCTTCACACGCTGACACTGCCGGGAGAGACGCTGGCCGTCTCTCCGACACACGCCAACCCCGAACGTCCTGAATCCAACGTCGACCCCAGGAGACGACGCATGAAGCTCTACGTTTACGACCACTGTCCGTTCTGCGTGAAGGCGCGTGCGATCTTCGGTTTGAAGGGCTTGCCGTTCGAACTCGTCGTGATGGCGAACGACGACGCCGCGACGCCCGAGCGGATGGTCGGGCGGAAGGTGGCCCCCATCCTCGAGCACGACGGGCGTTACACACCGGAGAGCATGGACATTGTGCGCGCGGTCGACGCCATGACGGAGCCCCGAGCCCTGGTGGGTCCGACCAACCCGGACGTGACCCGTTGGATCGAGGAAGGGTCCCAGACGCTCTACCGTCTGGCCATGCCGCGCTGGGTTGCCGCACCGTTGGCGGAGTTCGCCACGGAGGATGCCCGCGCCTTCTTCACGGCCAACAAGGAAAAGGTCGTCGGCCCTTTCGCAGACAGGCTGGCCGAGACCGAAGAGCTCGTCGCCGCTGCGAACGCGCATCTTCTCCAACTGGAGCCGCTCGTGCGCTCGCCGGACGCCGTCAACGGCGAGCTGTCGGAGGACGACATCCACCTCTTCGCGCACCTGCGGGCGCTGTCCATCGTCCGGGGCGTTTCATACCCTCCGGCGGTCGACGCTTACCGTCGGAGAATGTCGGAAAAGACCGGAGTCCCCCTCCACGACGACATCGCTACCTGACCAGAAGGCTGCCTGCCTGACGGGTCGCCCCATCGAGGACCGCAAAATGAGACTGTTCGTGACGGGAGCCAGCGGCTTCATCGGCGGCTCCGTCGCCGCCGAGGCGGTGAGACGAGGCCACCAGGTGCGAGGTCTGGTCCGATCCGCCGAGAAGGCTGCGGCATGCGAGGCGTTCGGCATCGTCCCGGTTCACGGGACACTGGCTGATCACGACCTGCTGGCAAAGGAGGCCCGAGCCGCCGAGGCTGTCGTGAATGCAGCGAGCAGTGACGACCGGGAAGCCGTCGACGCGCTTCTCCGGGCGCTGGCTGGTTCGGGGAAGGCATCGCTCCACACCAGCGGCATCAGCATTGTTGCCGATCACGCAGGTGGCGAACCCAACGAAGCCGTCTTCGACGAGGACCACATGCCGACGCCCGCCGCCGACAAGGCGGCGCGCGTCGCGCTGGACCGAGCTATCCTGACGGCGCAGGGGGTGCGCTCCATTGTCCTCTGCAACGCGTTGGTGTTCGGCGACGCGCTCGGGCCGAAAGCTGAGAGCGTCCAGCTTCCGCTTCTGATCGACCAGGCAAGGGAAACTGGACGGGCCCACTACATCGGACGCGGCCTCAACCGCTGGTCCACCGTTCACGTCGCCGATGTCGTCGACGTCTATCTCCGCGCGTTAGACCAGGCGCCCGCCGGAACGTTCGCATTCGTGGAAAGCGGGGAGGCCTCGTTCCGCGAAATGGCAGAGGCCATATCTTGCACGCTCAGTCTGGGCGAGCCTCAATCCATGACGGTTGAAGCGGCGGTCGAGCGGTGGGGATACCAGCGGGCCATCTATTCCTTGGCCTCTAACAGTCGGGTTCGGAGCCTTCGCACCGAAGCGTGGAACTGGTTGCCCAAGCAGAGAGACGTCGTCGCTTGGATCGGCGACCACTTACGCGACGGCGCATCGGCGTAGCCCGAGAAGCAGGACGACGTCACGAAGCTTCCTCCGCGTGGTCTAGGCTGCCCGCTCTCGCTTGACGGGCACCCGGCTCGCCGCGTTGTTCGCTTCCACGACCTCCCGAAGCATGGCCAGGAAGTCTCCCGCGCGGTCGCCAAGCGGTTCGACAACGCGTCGCTGCGCCCGGTCGACCGCCCCTTCGACGTCCTCCAACAGGCGTTGTCCG
>NZ_JBUZWE020000040.1:0-2083 GCF_055730135.2 Mesocryomonas lacus
CGGCGATGTTCGGAGGTTCTGCGATTTCGCGACTGTCCGTGGGCATCGTGGAATAACCTTCGTCACCGTGCGGTACCAGAGCGAAAAATCCATCCGGAAGATCAATGCCGATGCCGACAAAGATGCCGTATTTCGGCTAGGCGGGGACGAGTTCCGGTAGGGTCCGTCCGTTCCCGCAGCATCATCAAAGCTCGGATGTCGCCGTATCCCAGGTGGCAGGGTGATCGGATTTGCCGCGATCCCCGTGATCGTTTGCCACCGTACCTCGAAGTAGCGCCTCCAGAGCATCGGCCGCATCGTTCGCCAGCGCAGCGTCGAGACATCCTGTCAGGCAGTGGACATCGTCGCGCAGCATGGTGTCGTCCGCCCTCATGTCTTCTGTCGCAGCGACGCGCAGCAATCGGACAAGGTGAAGTACGTGCATAGGGGACGGCTGCCTGCGCATGGTCGATGTCCTCTAAAATTTGGCGATACGTCGATTGGGAGTCGACGCATCGCCCTGACGCTCCGGCATTGCAAGAACGTCAATCCAGATCTCGTATATGAGCCGCATCGTTCAGCGACGCTGCCTGAAGGACCGGCCGTTTCCATGATGTTAGAGTGCAAGTGCTCACTGCGCCTCACCCGTTCGGGTGAAAGGTGACAATAAGATCATCGCAAATTGTCAGAAGACCTTCGAGGCTGATAGCGTGATGTCCGACGTCTCGTCGGTGAAGCTGGGCATGTGCGCTTATGTTGGATACCCTCATCGACCTGACATATGAGGCCAGCGTGAACTGCGAGCTCTGGCCTTCTGTGCTCGATCGCCTGTCGAAGATCGCGGATGCCGAGGGCGGAGTCCTGTTCGCCGCAGGCAGCGGCGCACCTCAATGGACGGCGTCGAGAAGCCTTCACTCCACCATGCGGGACTTCGTTACAGAAGGCTGGGCCGCCGACAACCTGAGAGCCGAAGCTGCCTTCAGATTGAGGCCTCCCGGGTTCGCTACCGATCAGGATTTACTGTCTGACAATGAGATCGAGCATCACCCGGTCTACCGTGAGTTCTTCCGACCTCGCGGCCTCGGTTGGTGCGTCGGTTCTACCCTTCTGCCGCTGACGGGAGATGTTCTCGTCGTGAGCCTCGAGCGGCGCTTCGAACGCGGGCCTGTCGAAGCCTCGGTGAAGGTAGCTCTTGATCCGATGCGGCCCCACCTCGCGCGAGCAGCTCTTTTGGCCTCCCGCTTCGGACTTGAGCGAGCGAAAGGGACGGTGATCGGGCTCGACATGATTGGGTTGGCCGCCGCAGTCATCACTGCAAACGGAGTCGCCGTTGCCGCCAACGGGCATCTGGAAGCGATGCCGACCCTTGTGCAACTGAGAAGCTTCAACCGTCTTGCGCTGGTCGATCCGGAGGCAAATGTTGCACTAGCGGCCGCGCTGCCATCGCTCGGTCGCCGGGGTGGGGGCCGGCGAGCCGCCATGACGTTTCCGCTGAAGTCGCACGAAGGCCCACCCGCCATCGCTCATTTAGTGCCCCTGGTCGCTTCAGCGCGAGATGTCTTCAACAGGGGGGACGCCCTGCTCATCGTGTCACGTGTCGGACAGAACGGTGTTCTGGGCGACTCCTTGTTAGAGGCGATCTTCGACCTTACGCCCTCAGAGTCCCGTATCGCCCGCCGTCTATGCGAAGGGACGACGGGTAGGGATATTGCCCGTCAGTTCGGACTTTCACACGAAACAATCCGCAGTCACACGAAGGCAGTCTTTCGCAAAACCGGGGTTCGTCGGCAGGCTGACCTAATCCGTCTTGTCAGCGGGTTGCCCGTAACAGGCTGACGGCGGAGCAACCTGCTACTGAATGGAGCTAGTTTGACTGTAAGCTCGTCAGTTCTCAAGCGGCAACCGACTCCTCGGCTACGGTCAGGTCACGTAGGATCGAATGCACCTTCTGTCCGCCGAGGGAAGCCGGGTCGAAGCCGCTGTCAATTCCAACTTGCGCGAAGCGTCTTTCGTCGACGACGGAGTTTCCGACGAAGCCCATCGCCCAGTTCGAAAAAGATCGATGCGTAATGGGCTCGAGCGCGAGAAGCGAAACGTCGCCGTG
>NZ_JBUZWE020000041.1:0-1912 GCF_055730135.2 Mesocryomonas lacus
CGAGCCGGGCGCCGCGACGATGCGCACGACGATCCAGTCGGACAAGACCGTCGTGCCGCCGGTGACGGCGGAGCGGTCGCCGCCGGCCTCGCGGATGACGGGTGCGGATTCGCCGGTGATCGCCGCCTCGTTGACGGAGGCGATGCCCTCGACGATCTCGCCGTCGCCCGGCACGATGTCGCCGGGCTCGACGACGACGAAGTCGCCGACCTTCAGGTCGAGCGCGGAGACCTCTGCATAGCCTGCCCGGTCTCTCGGGCTGGTCAGGCGCTTGGCGATGGTGTCGGTCCACGCCTTGCGCAGACTGTCCGCCTGCGCCCGGCCACGGCCTTCCGCGACGGCCTCGGCGAAGTTGGCGAAGAGCACGGTGAACCAGAGCCAGGCCATGATCTGGCCGGTGAAGGCCAGCGGGTTGCCGGCAAGGACGTCCCGCACGAACAGCACGGTGACGAGGACGGCGACGATCTCGGTGACGAAGATCACCGGGTTCTTGGCGAGCTGGCGCGGGTCGAGCTTGCGGAACGCGTCGACGACGGCGCGGCCGAGAAGATCCGGCGAGGCGATGGCGGATGCCGTTGAGGCGGCCATGGGTTTACTCCGAGGGTTCTGGAAAGCCCGCGCGGGCGCGCCGGGCGAAGATGCGATGCAGGGAAATCGATGTGTTGGGTTGGAAGGGGCCGAACGTTCGGGCGAAGGGCTGCGCCATCTCAGTTTCGTCATCCCGGCCTTGAGCCGGGATCCATTCCGTTACCGTCTGACAAGAAGACGAGGCGGTCGTTCTGAGCCGAGCCGGCGGCGTCGGCGATTTGGAATGGGTCCCGGGTCAAGCCCGGGATGACGACCTCAAATGTTGCCGTCCCTTGCGTCGGTCGGCGGCGTGTGGATGCGAAGCCGGCGTGCCCAGCACCCAGCTAATCAGAACGTCTTGCCGCCGATCATCTGCACGTGCTCGGCCAGTGGTCCGAGCGCCAGCGCCGGGAAGAACTGCAGGCCGCCGAGGATCAGGATCAGGCCGGCGAGGAGGCCGACGAACAGCGGGCCGGTGGTCGGGAAGGTGCCCGACGAGGCGGCGAGCCGGGTCTTGCCGACCAGCGAGCCGGCGATCGCCATCATCGGGACGATGTAGGCGAAGCGGCCGAGCAGCATGGCAAGACCCAGCGTCGTGTTCCACCAGGGGCTGTTGGCCGAGAGGCCGCCGAAGGCCGAGCCGTTGTTGCCGGCCGCCGAGGAGTAGGCATAGAGGATTTCCGACAGGCCGTGCGGTCCGGCATTGCCGAGGCCGGCGAGCGCGGTGGGGAGCACCGAGGCGACGGCGGAGAAGCCAAGGATCGCGGTCGGCAGGATGAGGATCGCGAGCACCGCCATCTTCACCTCCTTGGCCTCGATCTTCTTGCCGAGATATTCGGGCGTGCGCCCGACCATCAGGCCGGCGACGAAGACCGCGATGATCGCCATCACCAGGATGCCGTAGAGCCCCGAGCCGACACCGCCCGGCAGGATCTCGCCGAGCTGGATCAGGAACATCGGCACCATTCCGCCGATCGGGGTGAGCGAACCATGCATGGCATTGACGGCGCCGTCGGAGAGACCCGTGGTCACCCCGGCGAAAAGCGCGGAGGCGGCGAGGCCGAAGCGGACCTCCTTGCCCTCCATGTTGCCGCCCGCGGGATCGATCCCGGCGGCGACGAGCGACGGCGTGCCGGCGGCTTCCGCCCAGTAGGCAATACCGACGCCGACGACGAGGAGGATCGCCATGGTGGCGATGATCGCCCTCGCCTGGCGGCGGTCGCCAATCAGGTGTCCAAAGGCGAAGACGACGCCGACCGAGACAACCAGCATCTGCCAGATTGTCAGGAAGTTCGAGAGCGGCGACGGGTTCTCGTAGGGGTGGGCGGAGTTGGCGTTGTAGAAG
>NZ_JBUZWE020000042.1:0-1779 GCF_055730135.2 Mesocryomonas lacus
TTGAAGGATGCTCAGCTGCAGGGTCAGATCGGTGCCAACTATTTTACGACATCCCTTCGCGAGGCTGTTAATGCGTGCGTGGAGACGGCAGTCGAGAAGTCGATGATTGCCGCCTGAAGCTGTCGCATGTCTTGTAGCGGTAACCGGATGCACCTCGACCATCCGTTGAACGACGCTGGCGGACTGTCGAAGCTCTTCCAAGCAGCTCAGGATGCTATCTTGAGCGTATGATCCTTCAGCAACGCCACGACTTAATCGGCATTCACAGCTTGGTGGAACAGGAAGCCTTGAAGGTTGTGACACCCTGCTGTCTGTGGAACCATATGCTGATCCGGATGCTCCACGCCTTCGGCGGTTATCGACAGATTCAAAGCGAGTCCGAGTCCCACGATCGACCGGATGATCCCTTCGGCGCCATCTTCGACGCCGAGATTGTACACGAAGGATCGATCGATCTTGAGCTTCTCGAAGGAGATGCGGGTCAGATATGCGAGGCTGGCATAGCCGCTACCGAAGTCGTCCAGGGAGATCCTGAAGCCGATCTCCTTCAGCAAACGCAGTCGGTCGGAAGCCACTTCGATATCGTCGATCAGCACCGTCTCGGTGACCTCGAACTCGAACATCGACGGAATCACCTGCATCTCGCTCGCGAGCGAACGCAAGTCCTCGATGAACGCTGGTGCATGAAGCTGTGCGGGCGAGAGATTAATCGCAGTGACGATACCCGGCCACTGGCGGGCATCCCTGAACGCACGGCGGATGACCCAGCTGCCTAGGTGTTTGATCCCGGGCTTTGATGGTGCACTATTATCCAGCGGATGGAAGGAGGCACTATGGGTCAGGTTCACCATGGGAGCGCCACGACGACTGCGGCAGTCCGTCGAGCGATACAGCATAGTCAAGAGAGCCTGAGGGCACTGGCCAGCCACTACGGCATCAACCAAAAGACGGTCGCAAAGTGGAAGAAGCGGACGTCCACAGCCGACCGCAAGACAGGCCCAGCCGAGCCGAGATCCACGGTGCTGTCGATCGAAGACGAGGCCGTAATTGTGGCCTTCCGCCGTCATACGCTGCTGCCGCTCGACGATTGCCTATACGCGCTCCAGCCGACGATCCCGCATCTGACGCGATCATCACTGCATCGCTGTCTCCAGCGTCATGACATCTCAAGGCTGCCCAACGTCCAGGGAGACAAGCCGGTCAAGCAGAGGTTCAAGAGCTATCCGATCGGCTATTTCCATGTCGACATCGCCGAAGTGCAAACCGTCGAGGGGAAGCTCTATCTCTTTGTAGCTATTGACCGAACGTCCAAGTTTGCCTTTGCCGAGCTTCATCCCAGAGCCACGAAGATGGTAGCAGCGCAGTTTCTGCGCGATCTGATCGCGGCGCTGCCCTACGCCATCCATACGGTGCTCACCGACAATGGCATTCAGTTCACCAATCGAGCTTGTGACCGATATGCCTTCCATCACATCTTCGACCGGGTCTGCGAAGCAAACCGCATTGAGCATCGTCTCACCAAGGTGAAGCATCCTTGGACCAACGGGCAGGTCGAACGGATGAACCGGACGATCAAGGATGCGACCGTTAAGCGCTTTCACTACGACGATCATGCACAACTGCGTCGCCACCTAGTCGACTTCATCGATGCCTACAACTTCGCTCGCCGGCTCAAGACGCTGAAGGGCCTCACCCCGTACGAGTTCATCTGCAAAAAGTGGACATCAGAGCCGGAAAGATTCAAGCTCGATCCAATCCATCAAATGCCGGGACTGAACA
>NZ_JBUZWE020000043.1:0-1773 GCF_055730135.2 Mesocryomonas lacus
CTCCTGCTAATTGTCGATCGAGTATGCCTACTGCTAAAGGCGAGCACAAAGTATCGACTATCTTCCAGTGCACATTATCGGATTTCACGCTAACCAAACCTTAAATGTCCGTCATCAGGTGTCTTGGCAAGAATCGGACAGGCTTGGAGAGACTTTCGGATGGAAGAAGCAGCACAGATCTGGATCATGGTTGCCGCGATCGCCGGCGGCCTGCTGGGCGCCCGCCTGGCTCGGATCACGCCTTGGAAAGGCGCCCTGATGATCGTGGTCGGGCTGATCGTTGTGGTCGCGGTGCACGTCGTTGCGAAAACCGACAGTGAACTTCTGCTTTTCGCCGTGGCGGTCATTGCCATGGGCATCACCGGCGGCGTGATGAAGCTGTCTGGCCGCGAGATGTCATCGGTCGTGATGTGCGGATCCGTCCTTGGCGCCATAGCCATGGCCGTTGCCGGCAGCCATTGAGGCAGACGGCCGAGGACGCCGGCCACCGGATGTTTCCTCTGGCGGCGACATCCTCTGGCTCTTCATCATCAGTTCGACGGCGAGACCACCACGGCGGCGCGTGGCATCACCGCAGACATGCCTACGGCAGTGGCGATCGCCCTGCCGACAGAGGCGGGTGCCTGTACTGCCTGGGTGACTGACACGCTTACCGGCGCCGAGATGTTGTTCGTGACCGGGAACGAACGGCTGTCGTTCACCACGGCCGACATATTTGCCGGAGCGCCACCGATTGCGTCATGGACTGTATCCCTTTCAGCGTCGAGACGAGCCCCACAGCGTCGATCACATCCGATCCCTTGATGCCGGCCATGAAGCTCCCGAAGCGATCCATCAGGCTGCCGAACTGCTCCCGCAGCGAGGACATAGAGTCGCGTTCGGCTTCAGCGTGCGACGGACCAGCCGATGCCCTCTGCGGGCTTCCTTCCCCCGAGAGGCTTTTGAACAGGTTGGAGGGCGTAGGCACGTTCGCGTCAGCCCACTCATTCAACGCTTTGCCGCGGGCTGCCGCTTCATCAGGGGTGGCATTGGCCAGCGAGTCGATGGTGGCAGCAACACTGAAGCCTGTCGTGGCTGCCCGGCCAGCGCCAATGCCTGGCGTCTTCCCGGGGCGGCCTCTGCTGCCCTTGCCTTGGCTCAGCGCCTCTTCGGCTGCGCCCGCCGCTCCGGATGCTGCATCAATCCGAAACCCTTGAAGCTGCCTCCCATCAAGCTCGAGCGGGTTCGTTCATCTACCCAACCCGGAAGTGATTTCCGGCGCCGCAATGGGCCGAAAGTGGACCGTCCGCTCAGGATCAGAAAAAAGGCTGATAGCTGCCGTCGTTGACTCACAGATCGAACCACAGCGGTCCGCTTGGTGAGATGATCGCTAGTCCTTGAAAAGCATACCGTTATCGTTACTGCTCAGCGAAAGCCTTATGGCGCTCGTACCGTTCGATCGGCGCATCTGTGACGGGGAAGATCGACTGGAAGCCGTTCTGGAATGCTTGTCCAACGCGCGTCAGTTGCCCTAGCAGCCTGTGCACGTTTCCAGGGGTCTCTCTGATCAGCTGACCAAGTCGCACGCCTTGCTCCCCGCTTTTCTCCAGGTAGTTCTGATCCGCCACACCTCCGAAGTGCTCGTAAATGTGCCGCCGCTCCGACATCATCTTGATAAAGGTCTTCTCGTGCCCCGGGATGCCGCCAAGGGGATCGATGTCAAAAACTCTGCCGATGTCTGTCCACGTCGAGTGGTCAGGATCAACGAAGGTTGGACGGCCAAGTCGGTTCCGG
>NZ_JBUZWE020000044.1:0-1685 GCF_055730135.2 Mesocryomonas lacus
TGAGCCCGGCGCGGCGACGATGCGCACGACGATCCAGTCGGACAGCACCGTGGTGCCACCGGTAACGGCGGAACGGTCGCCGCCGGCCTCGCGGATCACGGGGGCGGATTCGCCGGTGATCGCCGCCTCGTTGACCGAGGCGATGCCCTCGACGATCTCGCCATCGCCGGGGATGATGTCGCCGGGCTTGACCAGCACGAAGTCGCCGACCTTGAGCTGAAGGGCAGAGATCTCTGTGATGCCGCCGTGGTCCTTGGGACTGCTGAGGCGCTTGGCGACGGTGTCGGTCCGCGCCTTGCGCAAGCTATCCGCCTGCGCCCGGCCGCGGCCTTCCGCGACGGCCTCGGCGAAATTGGCGAAGAGCACGGTGAACCAAAGCCAGGCCATGATTTGGCCGGTGAAGGCCAGCGGGTTTCCCGCGAGGACGTCGCGCACGAACAGCACGGTGACGAGCGCCGCGACGATCTCGGTGACAAAGATCACCGGGTTCTTGGCGAGCTGGCGGGGGTCGAGCTTGCGGAAGGCGTCTACGGCGGCACGGCCGAGCAGTTCCGGCGAGGCGATGGCGGATGCCGTTGAGGCGGCCATGGGTTTACTCCGAGGGTTCAGGGGGAGCCGGCGCGAGGCGCCTGGCATGTCATTTGAAGGACGGCGGGTGCGCGGCTCCTTGCCGCGCACCCCGGGGGGATCAGAAGGTCTTGCCGCCGATCATCTGCACGTGTTCGGCCAGGGGGCCGAGCGCCAGCGCGGGGAAGAACTGGAGGCCGCCGAGGATCAGGATGAGGCCGGCGAGGAGGCCGACGAACAGCGGTCCGGTGGTCGGGAAGGTGCCCGAGGAAGCGGCGAGCCGCGTCTTGCCGACCAGCGAGCCGGCGATCGCCATCATCGGCACGATGTAGGCGAAGCGGCCGAGCAGCATGGCAAGGCCCAGCGTCGTGTTCCACCAGGGGCTGTTGGCCGACAGGCCGCCGAACGCCGAGCCGTTGTTGCCGGCCGCCGAGGAGTAGGCGTAGAGGATTTCCGAGAGGCCGTGCGGTCCGGCATTGCCGAGACCGGCAAGCGCGGTGGGGAGCACCGAGGCGACGGCGGAGAAGCCGAGGATCGCGGTCGGCAGGATGAGGATCGCGAGCACCGCCATCTTCACCTCCTTGGCCTCGATCTTCTTGCCGAGATATTCCGGCGTGCGCCCGACCATCAGGCCAGCGACGAAGACCGCAATGATCGCCATCACCAGGATGCCGTAAAGGCCGGAGCCTACACCGCCCGGCAGGATCTCACCGAGCTGGATCAGGAACATCGGCACCATTCCGCCGATCGGCGTCAGCGAGCCGTGCATGGCGTTGACGGCGCCGTCCGAGAGACCCGTCGTGACGCCGGCGAACAGGGCGGACGCGGAGAGGCCAAAGCGGACTTCCTTGCCCTCCATGTTGCCGCCCGCGGGGTCGATCCCGGCGGCGACGAGCGAGGGCGTGCCGGCGGCCTCCGCCCAGTAGGCAATGCCGACGCCGACGACGAGGAGGATCGCCATGGTGGCGATGATCGCCCTCGCCTGCCGGCGGTCGCCGATGAGGTGTCCGAAGGCGAAGACGACGCCGACCGAGACGACAAGCATCTGCCAGATTGTCAGGAAGTTCGAGAGCGGCGACGGGTTCTCGTAGGGGTGGGCGGAGTTGGCGTTGTAGAAA
>NZ_JBUZWE020000045.1:0-1641 GCF_055730135.2 Mesocryomonas lacus
TGCCAGAACGCCCGCTAGCAGTACGCCGAAAGCGAGCATCAGCTTCCGTGAAATTCTCATATTCTGCAGCGTCATCGCTCATTCCGATCGATAGAAGGAAAATACTATCTAGTAGAATGAGATTAATGCCCGGCTACCGATCGGCCATGGCCAAACTTACCTGATCGGTTCCTATCTCGTTGGTTAACAGACATACTGGCGATCTTAGCCAGCCGAAAACACGTAACCACAAAGGTAAGGCTTCCTGAGCCATAGAACTTCTCAGTACATGTCAATCGAACCACCGAGGTTGCAGCGCGAAAATTCGCCGGTTGGGCCACGGCCAGCGGTAGTTATTAGCTTTGTGCGTCCGGAAGCGACTAGGTGTTCAGTCCAGGCATTTGATGGATTAGATCGAGCTTGAATCTTTCCGGCGATCTTTGTAAATCGACTCAGCTGGGCGATCATGATGATGAGCGGCAGCTGGACAGTGATCGCTACAGAGCCGCTTTCCGCTGTATCTCATACTCATGAAAGTAGATCTGATCAGCCTCGCGTGCGTCTTGGCACATTATCACACGCGGCCGAGCGGCGCCCTCGTAAACCTTGATGAGAATCCGCCCATCGGCCAGTTCCTCTTCGCCACTGAATGGTTTGCTGGGCTCAACGCCATGTCGTTCCTCGGTCTGGGTCGCTTGGCTACAATCGAGACTAGTAGACCGTTCGAAGATTAACGGCATCAGCTTTCTCGAATGAACGCCGTGGAGATGTCGGGTTAACTGTCCCTATCCGCAGGAACCACCGACAGCTACGTCTGCACCCTCAGCATGGATGCCACCTTCTTGACTGTCTCTGCCATGA
Source organism: Mesocryomonas lacus (assembly GCF_055730135.2). Classification (NCBI taxonomy): domain Bacteria; kingdom Pseudomonadati; phylum Pseudomonadota; class Alphaproteobacteria; order Hyphomicrobiales; family Aurantimonadaceae; genus Mesocryomonas; species Mesocryomonas lacus. The sequence goes on from NZ_JBUZWE020000045.1 coordinate 841, forward strand.
TTGCGATCGGGTCTATCTGAGCGCTAATCGCCGTCGCGCAGAACGGGCAGGATAGTACGACGGTTTTCCAGACCGAAGAGCCCACACCTGAACTGCCGTCGACGGTCTCCAGATTTAGACGAGTAAGCAGCTTTTCGCACTTCGGGCATTTCGACGTCATGTAGCACCATCTCAATTGCAGGTAGAGCAGACAAGCATTCGCTGCTGCTGATGGGAAGCCTGACCGGTGTCGTCATTCGAGCCGAAAGACCCCGCTGGGGCGCAGCGCGAGCTAAGCAGTCAACCCCCTCCGTTGCAGGTAGCGCAACGGCTACCGCACCTCGTCAAACACCCTTAGTTGTAGCCGCCATTCGCTGGAGGCTCCCAATGCTGAATGCCGTCACGAACCTGCTTCGCCGTCTCGGTTTGATCAGCGATAGGAAGGTGCTGACGGATCACGATCGCCGCACAATCATGAGCATGTTGGAAGCCGGCATAGAGCCAGCCGACCTCACACTTGTGACGGAATACACCCTCGACGATATCGAGTCCGCGAGAGCCAGCGACGTTCTTACGGGGCAGCGCGTTTCGGCGGTCTCTCCTCTAGCGTCATCGTCCAAATCTGGGCGGTGATGCGGGTGAACGATGGGGAAAGGAGTTGAAGCAGACTTAAGGATCGCAGTGACTGCAATCCCGGCGCTCCACCCCTCATGCTTGAGGCATTGACCCTGGAAGCCAGTACGCTTCGAACTGCTGCCAGTCGCGATCGCCCGGCAGAAGCCTCGCTTTGCAGATTCAAGCCGCCAGAATGCGCTTTAGTTT
>NZ_JBUZWE020000046.1:0-1437 GCF_055730135.2 Mesocryomonas lacus
CCGTACCGCGTCCCCAGAAGGCTGTCGGGTGCCCTGCCCTCCTCCACCCACCGCACGAGGGACATGAGGCTGTCGGCCTCAGGGTTGCTCGGCACCACGGACGAGAAGGGCTGCCCGATGTCTGTCGCCCCGGGCCCACCGAAGCAGTGGCCCATGCCGGGCACTAGGAAGAGACGGAGGAACTCCTGCGTCGAGGCAAGGTCGCCGCGGGCGGAGACGGCGCGCTCGTAGTAGTTCACGACCTCCTGGAAAGGGACCGCCGGATCGGCAAGCCCCGTGTAGATCATCGCCTTCCCACCCCGTCGGCGGAAGTTGCCGAAGTCGACGTCGTTGGCGTTGAGCCTCGAGGACAGCAGCGCGTCCAGTCGGTCGACGTCGCGGTCGAAGTCGAAGGACCTCGTGTCGAAGCCGGCCCCGAACGCCCAGGTGAACGGGTAGAACTGTTGGGCCGGCCAAGCCGCGGGGTCGCCCTGGAGCGAGGGGCCGAGTGGCTGGTCCTCGCTCCCTGGCGTGAGGCCAGGATAGATCCGCTCGTCCGTGCGCGGGTTGACGGCGCCTGCGTAGAGCTTGCGGAGCGCGCCGACCTGCGGCTCCGTGAGACACTGGTCTCCCGCTGCGCCCGCCTCGCATCTCGGAAGTGTCTGCGGGTCGAAGCGGCATTGCCGGGGATCGGTTAGAAACGTGTCGCCGGGGGCGCCGCCGTCCTTGGGGCCGCACTGGTCGATCACGGCCTTCGACACCATCGCAAGGTTGACGGGCGAAAGGCGGCTGCTCTCTGTCTCGTTCAGCGCGTTGTAGTTCCACAGGAACGAGGTGGCGACGTGGGTACGGTTGTTGCCGGGATCGCCGGAGAGCACGCCGTCGTAGTCGCCTGGGTACCGCTGCGCCGATCCGAGTGCCTGCTGGCCGCCCGTCGAGCAGCCTTCGAAGTAGGAGCGAAAGGATTCGGACCCGTAGAAGGCACCAACAAGGAGCTTGCCGACTCGGGTCATCTCATGTGTCGCGCGGTGGCCGAAGTCCGTCCAACGTTCCGGATGATCGACGGTCAGGTTGATGTCCGGCGCCGTACCGAGGTCGGTGTTGGCAACCGCAAAGCCTCGCCGCAGGCCCTCGACCATGCCCATGCCATAGGCAATCGATCCTGCCCCGCCGCCGTTCCCCGTGCCGAGGAAGCGGCCATTCCAGCCTTCGGTGGGCATCCAGACCTCGATGCCGATCCTGGAGTCAGGTGAAGGCGTCGCGATCGCTTCGACGCGGCAGAAGGCGGGCATCTTGGCCGCACGTTCGCCGAGGTCCGGAGCGTAGGGCGCGGGCGGCGGGGTGAACTCTCCCGCTCCGACAGCGGACACGGACATGATCGTGACATCCGGTACCGGAAGGCCCGCCAGATCGTTGCAGGCAGTCGGTGTCGGGCCGGCGGCGTCGGCCGATCGAATG
>NZ_JBUZWE020000047.1:0-1207 GCF_055730135.2 Mesocryomonas lacus
AAGGAGCCTCCGCTATGAGCGCAACGATCCTCTCGCCGGCCGACGGCGCAGCGACCCTTACCGTCCCGGCAGCGGCCGACCCGAACGCCCGGCTGACGCGCGGCGCGACGCTCACCTACAGCCTCGCTCTAGCCTTCATCGCGCTCCTGTCGGTCTCGGTGCATTTCCTTCTCGACAGCGTCATCGCCCAGCAGCGCGATTCGGCAACGCTGATCAACGTCGCCGGCCGGCAGCGCATGCTATCGCAGCGCATCGCCCTCCTCGCCTCGGACCTGCGCGCCGGGGACGAGACGGCTCGCGCGCCTCTTCTCGAAGCCGCAGCGCTGATGCAGCGCTCGCACGACGCGATCGGGCGAGGCGACGACCTCGGCATCTCGAACGCCCTCTCGCCCGACGCACGCGCCTATTTCGAGCGCGGCGCGGACGCGTTGGACGCTATCGTCCCGGCCTATCTCGCCGCGGCCCGCCTGATCGTCGAAGACCCAGCCGGCGTTGCATCGGACGACGCTTATGCGATGCTGCAAACCAGCGCGCGTACCACGCTCCTTCCAGAGCTGAACGGCGCCGTGACGATATTCGAGCGGGAGGCGACCGAGCGCCTATCTTGGCTGCGCACTGTGCAGGCCATCGTCCTCGGCATCCTTCTCATGACGCTGGTGCTGGAGGCGCTGTTCATTTTTCGCCCGCTCGTCGAGCGCATCCGCCGCCACGCCTCCAAGCTGACGGAGCTCGCCAGCCGTGACTACCTGACGGGTCTTTGGAACCGCAGGTCCTTCTTCGAGGCGGCGGATCGCGAGCTCGGCCTTTCCCGGCGCACTCAGAAGCCGATCTCCGTTGTCGTCCTTGACCTCGACCACTTCAAGTCGGTGAACGATACCCACGGCCACGCCGTCGGCGACGCGGTGTTGCGGCACTTTGCGCACGTCGCCTCGGCGACCCTGCGGCGCACCGACATCCTCGGCCGCATCGGCGGCGAGGAATTCGCGCTCATCGTCCCGGAGGCGGATGGTGCCGCGGCCCTTGTCGTCGCCGAGAAGCTGCGCTCGGCCATCGAGGCCGACAACCCGACGGGCACGCCGAGGGTGACGGTCAGCATCGGCGTCGCCGAGGTGGCGGCCAACGACGGCACCATTTCCTCTGCCGTCGAACGCGCCGATGCCGCGCTGTACGAGGCCAAGCGCGGCGGGCGAAACCGCGTAGTCGTTGC
>NZ_JBUZWE020000048.1:0-1195 GCF_055730135.2 Mesocryomonas lacus
AACGGTGCGCCCTTCGCAGAGCTGCCGGCATCCTTCAGGACCTTGCAACAGCACCTTCTCAAGCAACCGGGCGGTGATCGCGAGATGGTCGAGATCCTGGCTCTGGTCCTCCAGCACGATGAAGAGGTCGTGCTGTGCGCTGTCGACATGGCCCTCGAAGCCGGCGTTCCGACCAAGACCCACATCCTCAACCTTCTGCACCGTCTGATCGACGGCAAGCCGATGGTCCCGCCGACTGTGCAGACACCGCAGGCCCTAACACTCATCACCGAGCCACGTGCCAATGTCGAACGCTATGACGCCCTGCGCCGGACTGCGGAGGTGCGCCATGCGTCATAACCCGGCTAGCGGCGCCATCGTGATCATGCTGCGCAGCCTAAAGATGCACGGCATGGCGCAAGCCGTCAGCGAACTGACCGAACAGGGAGCGCCAGCCTTCGAGGCAGCCATCCCGATCCTCTCGCAGCTTCTAAAGGCCGAGACAGCCGAGCGGGAGGTCAGGTCTACCGCCTATCAACTGAAGTCGGCTCGCTTCCCGGCCTATCGCGATCTCAACGGCTTCGACTTCGCCAGCAGCGAGGTCAATGAAGCACTGGTCCGTCAGCTTCATCGCTGCGAGTTCCTGGAGGATGCGCACAACGTCGTGCTGGTTGGAGGACCCGGGACCGGCAAGACCCATATCGGCACAGCCCTTGGCATCCAGGCCATCGAGCATCACCACAAGCGGGTTCGCTTCTTCTCAACCGTCGAGCTCGTCAATCTGCTCGAACAGGAGAAGGTCCAGGGCAAGAGCGGTCAGATCGCCGGACGGCTTGTCCATTCCGACCTCGTCATCCTCGACGAGCTCGGCTACCTGCCGTTCAGCGCTTCAGGCGGTGCCTTGCTATTCCACCTTCTGAGCAAGCTGTACGAACGCACCAGCGTCGTCATCACCACCAACCTCAGCTTCAGCGAGTGGGCAACGGTCTTTGGCGATCCGAAGATGACCACCGCGCTGCTCGATCGCCTTACCCATCACTGCCACATCCTGGAGACCGGAAACGACAGCTTCCGCTTCAAGAACAGCTCGGCCAAACCCGAGAAACCGACGAAGGAGAAAACACGGAACTTGACCACCACCTGACCTGCCCAACATCATCGAAGCCGGGTCAGTTCTTGATGGAAATCCTGGGTCAGCTCTCAGTGGAAATCAACA
>NZ_JBUZWE020000049.1:0-1019 GCF_055730135.2 Mesocryomonas lacus
GGCGAAGACGCGGTTGGAGAGCCAGTTGTCGCGCATGAACTGCCAGATGTTCTCGACGAGGTTCAGTTCGGGCGAGTAGGGCGGCAGGAAGAGCAGCGAGATATTTTGCGGGACGACGAGCTTGGGCGTGGTGTGCCAGCCGGCGCGGTCCAGAATGAGGACTGCATGGGCGCCGGGATCGACGGCCGCCGAGATCTCGGCCAAGATGTTGGTTCATCGCGCTGGTGTCGCAGCAGGGTAGCAAGAGGCCCGCGCCCTTGCCCTTCTTTGGACAGATCGTCCCGAAGATGTAGGCCCACATCGTGCGCTGGTCCTGGGGTGCCGAGGGCCGCGTGCCGCGACGGGCCCAGCGCCGAGTAATCTTGTTCTTTTGCCCTATGCGAGCTTCGTCGGCCCACCAGAGTTCGATCTCTGTTCCCTTCGCGAGTTTGGCTTTGATGGTTGCCAGTTCGGCGGGAAAGTCTTTTTGAAAGCGGCCACCGCGAACTCGTTTTGGACATGATGGCGCGGGCGGGCAGAGAGCTTGGCAAAGCCCAGCGCCTTCAGCTCGCGCCCGATCGTAGTCTCATCCAGCGAGATGCGGAATTCCTCGAAGATCCACCGCGCCAGATCCTTGCGTAACCAGCGCACGACGCCGTGGATTGCCGGGATGGGACCGCCTTCGACGATCTTCGAAAGAGCCTGGCGCTGCTCATCGTTCAGTTTGGCCGATTGCCCTGGGCTTTAATATTGATGAGCCCATCCGGCCCATGCGCGTTGAACCGTATGACCCAGTCGCGCACGATCTGAAGCGTCACGCTGCCGATCGTGGCCGCCTCTGTGCGAGAGCCGCCATCATAGATCGCCGCCAGCGCCAGAAGACGCCTGGCCTGGGCTGCATCCTTCGCTGCCCGCGCCAATCGGCGAAGGTCCGAGCTTTTAAAATCAGTCCGAAGCGCAATCGGTATCGCCATGACAAACCTCCGTTCGCCACAGTGATTCAGATTCTAACGGCTATGGGAATCCCCCACGAGTCAGTG
>NZ_JBUZWE020000050.1:0-1015 GCF_055730135.2 Mesocryomonas lacus
GCTCTCGAGTTTGCCGCCTCGATGGAACGCGACATACTCGGCGCACAGCACTTGGCGCGGGACCTGGCTGAAGCGATTAAATCGGACGCCTTGGCGCTGCATTATCAGCCGCTCGTCTGTGCGGAGGGTATTCCGATCAGCAGCGTCGAGGCGCTTCTGCGTTGGAAGCACCCAGTGCGGGGGTTCATTCCGCCGATGGAGTTCATCCAGGTCGCGGAGAAGACCGATCTCATCCGGGAACTCGGAAGCTGGGTCATCCGCCGTGCGTTCAGGGATGCCCGCCAATGGCCGGATCTCGTCACTGCGATCAATCTCTCGCCCGCACAACTACATGCACCAGCGTTCATCGAGGACTTGCGTTCGCTCGTGAGCGAGATGCAGGTGATTCCGTCGATGTTCGAGTTCGAGGTCACCGAGACGGTGCTTATCGACGATATCGAACTGGCTTCCGACCGACTGCGTCAGCTGAAGGAGATCGGCTTCAGGATCGCCCTGGACGACTTCGGTAGCGGCTATGCCAGCCTCGCATATCTGACCCGCATCTCCTTCGACAAGCTCAAGATCGACCGATCCTTCGTGTACAATCTCGGCGTCGAAGATGGCGCAGAGGGGATCATCCGGTCGATCGTGGGACTCGGACTCGCTCTGAATTTATCGATAACCGCCGAAGGCGTGGAGCATCCTGATCAGCATACGGTTCTACAGAATACAGGGTGTCACAACCTTCAAGGCTTCCTGTTTCATCGACCTGTGCCTGCCGATGAAGTCGTTGCGTTGCTAAAGGATCATGCGCTTAAGCTGGCATCCTGAGCTGCTTGGAAAAGCTCCGACAAATCCGGCATCGTCCTTCGAAGGATGGTCGAGGTGCATCACGCCACCGTCACAAGTTGGAACGGCTTCAAGCGGCAATCATCGACTTCTCGACCGCCGTTTCCACGCACGCATTCACAGCCTCACGAAGAGAAGTCGTAAAATAGTTGGCACCGATCTGACCCTGCAGCTGAGCATCCTTCAG
>NZ_JBUZWE020000051.1:0-1005 GCF_055730135.2 Mesocryomonas lacus
ATCGCGCAGGTCCTCCTTTTGAAGAAGGATGAATACGGCGACGACGAAGACGATACCGGCCGTGGCGACTGGCGACAGGACGGGAGACACGTATGTGGTCAGCACCGTCATCGGCGACAGTGCGGCTTGCGGCGCGGCTGGTTCGGCGCCCGGGAGCGGGCTCGTAGCCGCGGGACCGGCCGTACCGTCACCGTCACCCAACGTGAGGCCGAGCCTCTTCAGGATACCTGGAAAGCGATCGGTGGCATAGTTTCCGATCGCGCCGACTTTGGACTGGATCGTTGCTACGTATTCGGGCAGCTGGCTGACAAGGTGTGCCAGTTGGGTTCCGATGACGACGCCAATCGCAAGGAGCACTGCAAGGGCAAGAAGCGCCGCCAAGATCACCGATGCGATCCGGTTCACCTTCATCCGTCGCAGACGGCTGACGAGAGGACCGAGCAAGAACGACAGCAGCCCGGCAACGGTGATCGGAATCAGGACATCGCGAGCGAAATACAGAGCTACAACCGCGACAACGCCTGCCTGAAGGGCGAAAAGCGACTGGTAGCTCGGTGCAGACGTCGCGCCAACCGCGGGCGGTTCCGATGACCGTCGGACGGCTTCGGGTACGACATTCGGTTCGCCCATGCGTAGGCCACTTCTTGATTCAGACTTATGAAGGACGCCGCAGGGAATCCTTGGAGGAAATGCGCTTGGGTTCTCTCCGACAACTCGAAAGCTTGATGACGCGTTGTCACGTTTTTGAGAACATTCCGCTGTGTCCCCTAGTTCCAGGTTGCGTGCCGCTTCAAATATCAGCGAAGCTGCAACTTTCAGGCTTTGGGTACTGGAGCCTTTGGAAATTTGCTCGAGCGGTCTAGCGGACGTGTCTCCTTCCATCCAGAACGACCATCCTCACGCGCTCGTGAATTCTGCAGCATCGACTACCGTCATTCTTCTAGCCACAATGCTGCCATGTTCCGACTCCTGGCCGCTCGTAAGAATGCCCTCTCAGCCGCCGAC
>NZ_JBUZWE020000052.1:0-822 GCF_055730135.2 Mesocryomonas lacus
TTCACCGCGGGGCAGATGATACTCTCGCTCGGGGGGGCCGGCGGCCATGGCCGAGGTTCGCTGCGATCTGCGCTGGCTGGGACCTGGAGACGAACACCGGGAACGCGAGCTGTCGTTTTTGTTGCAGGCACTCGAGAAACGGCTCGGTTACCGCTTGCCAAACAAAGTTAGGTTTCTCGACACCATTATTTGAGCGTTCGCAATCTCGCAGATGCTTCGTCCAGTACCTTCGCAGTCACCCCTTCCTTTGTCTCGATGGCAGCCGGCAACCAGACCGACACCGTCGTACCCTTTCCAATCTCGCTATCGATGACGAGTTTCCCGCCGAAATGCGCGGCCATCCCCGCCACCATCGACAGCCCGAGCCCGGTCCCCTTTCCGACGCCCTTCGTCGTGAAGAACGGCTCCACCGCCTTCGCGATAGTGTCCGCGTCCATGCCCACGCCGTGATCGGCAACGGACAGGCAGACATATCTCCCCGGCGTCAGGCCCTCCGGATGGTGGGACGTCTCAGACATGGCGGAGATGATGATCCGCCCGCCATTCGGCATCGCGTCGCGAGCGTTTACGGCGAGGTTCATGACCGCCAGCTCAAGCTGTGCCGGGTCGGCATGAACAGGAGGTAGCGCTTCCTGAAAACGCAAGTCGACCCTTACACCTGTCCCGATCGTCCGTCGTAATAGTTCGGACATCCCCTTCAGCAGCGGCGCGACGTCGAAGTCCTCGAGCTGAATTTCCTGCTTCCTGGCAAACGCGAGCATGCGCTGTGTCAGAGCGGCGCCGCGATGTGCCGCCTCCAGCGCATTGTCGAGATACTTCGTC
>NZ_JBUZWE020000053.1:0-820 GCF_055730135.2 Mesocryomonas lacus
GAAGCACCGCGCATCTTTCGATGCTCATATTGCCAATTACGCAGATGCTGCGTCCAATATACCGAACGCCAAACTATCCGCGGAGAAAGCTGTGGCAGCAACCGCAAGCTGGCAGCGCGAAATCGTAGAAAAATCGATCTCAATGGCGAAAGAGCCAAGCACTCTCGGTGCCTCTCGACAGCTAGCGCTTTCTGATGCAGCTAGCGCTTTCATCGATCCCTCTGAAGAAGCTGTCGATGCGTTGGCCGCGCTTACGAAAAGTCAGGCGGAGATCAACGCGACTGAGCAGCAGAGGGCTTACGGCGATAGCGTATTCACGCTTGAGGTAGGTATCGCGCTACTGGTCCTTACGTCCCTCGGCATGGCGACCCTACTGTCGCGGGGCATTGCCGCCCCTATCGTTCTGCTGCGTGGAGCGATGGAAAAGCTCGCTAAAGGCGATCGAACAGTCGAGGTTCCAGCCACTGGACGAAAAGATGAAGTTGGAGCGATGGCGTCTACCGTACTGACCTTTAAGCAGGCAGCCATAGAGCAAGTACGTTTGGAAGAGGAAGCTGTTGCAAACCGTTCCGCTCAGGAGGCTCAGCGCGACCGTCATTCGCTCGTCGAAGCCGCAAAAGCCGATGGTCTGAAGCAGTTTGTTTTTGCAGTTGAAGATGGCTTCAACGGATTGTCTGCTGGTGATCTAACCACCCGAATGGATGGCGTCGTTGCGGCCGAGTTCGAACCAATCCGCTTGAAGTTTAATGAGAGCATCGCAGCCCTTGAGGAAACCATCGGCGCTGTCGTTTCCGGGGTCAGCGCTATGCGCACCGGCCTT
>NZ_JBUZWE020000054.1:0-820 GCF_055730135.2 Mesocryomonas lacus
GAGGCCGGTGCGCATAGCGCCAACCCCGGAAACGACAGCGCCGATGGTTTCCTCAAGTGCTGCTATGCTCTCGTTGAATTTCAAACGGATCGGTTCGAACTCGGCCGCAACGACGCCATCCATCCGGGTGGTTAGATCACCAGCCGACAGATCATTGAATCCGTCCTCGACTGCCGAGACGAATTGTTTGAGATCATCGGCTTTTGCGGCTTCGACAAGGGTTTGACGGTCGCGCTGAGCCTCCTGAGCGGAACGGTTTGCAACAGCTTCCTCTTCCAAACGCACTTGCTCGATTGCTGCTTGCTTGAAGGTCAGCACGGTAGACGCCATCGCCCCAACTTCATCTTTTCGTCCAGTGGCTGGAATCTCGACTGTTCGATCGCCTCTAGCGAGCTTTTCCATCGCTCCACGCAGCAGAACGATAGGTGCGGCAATGCCCCGCGACAGTAGGATCGCCATGCCGAGGGAGGTAAGAACCAGTAGCGCGATACCTATCACAAGCGTGATTACGCTATCGCCATAAGCCCTCTGCTGCTCAGTCGCGTTGGTCTCTGCCTGACTTTTCGTAAGCGCCGCCAACGCATCGACGGCTTCTTCAGAGGGATCGATGAAAGCGCCAGCTGCATCGGAGAGCGCTAACTGTCGAGCGGCACCGAGAGTGCTTGGCTCTTTCGCCATTGAGATCGATTTTTCTACGATTTCGCGCTGCCAGCTTGCGGCCGTTGCCACAGCTTTCTCCGCGGATAGCTTGGCGTTCGGTATATCGGACGCAGCATCTGCGTACTTGGCAATGTGAGCATCGAAAGATGCGCGGTGCTTT
>NZ_JBUZWE020000055.1:0-799 GCF_055730135.2 Mesocryomonas lacus
TCCAACGATGGCACGTTTGGTATCGGCTGCCAGAGCCGGTGTCGGGCATCCTGGACGTTCTTCTCGATCTGGCCCTTCTCCCAGCCGGACGCCGGGTTGCAGAACTCGGCCTCGAACAGGAAGTGGCTGACCATCGCCGAGAAGCGGATGTTGACCTGGCGCTGCTTGCCGCGGCCCACCTTGTCGACGGCAGTTCTCATGTTGTCGTAGATGCCTCGCCGTGGAACGCCGCCGAGAACGCGGAAGGCGTGGTTGTGGGCGTCGAACAGCATCTCGTGGGTCTGAAGCAGGTATGCTCGCAGCGTGAAGGCGCGGCTGTAGGACAGCTTGACGTGGGCGACCTGCAATTTGGTTCGCTCGCCGGCGATGATCGCCCAGTCCTCGGACCAATCGAACTGGAAGGCCTCGCCTGGCACGAAGGCCAGGGGCACGAAGGTGCCGCGGCCGGTGGTCTGTTGCTCGCGCTGCCGGGCCGCCTTCCAATCCCGGGCAAAGGCGGCAACGCGGTTATAGGAGCCCCCATAGCCGAGAACGGCCAGATCGGTGTGCAACTGCTTGATCGTGCGCTTTTGCTTGCGGGACTTGCCCGTCTCGACACGCAGCATCGCCGAGAGTTTGTCGGCGTAGGGATCCAGCTTGCTCGGTCGGTCCGGAGCCGTGAACTGCGGCTCGACGCTGTCGGCGCGCAGGTACTTGCGAACCGTGTTCCGGGAAAGGCCGCTACGCCGGGAGATCTCCCTGATCGAGAAATCGTCGCGGTGACGCCAGCGTCGAATGACACTCAATAACTCCATGTCGA
>NZ_JBUZWE020000056.1:0-698 GCF_055730135.2 Mesocryomonas lacus
CGCGCTATCTTCGGCAGGCCAGAGGCCGACCAAGATCGGAACGCTGGGAGCTTTCTGCTTCAAGCGACGGATCAGGTAGCGAAGGTGGGACGGGCTGCCGCTAATGTCGAGGTAGGAGATGCAGATCATCGCGACGCCGCTCAGGTCCAGCTGTGCGATGCCGTGCCGGGATGCAGCTTCGTAGGCAATGACGCGTCCGCCTAGGCCATGCTTTCCGAGGAGCTGCGCAAGCATCATCGATGCAGCTTCGTCGAGTGGCCCCTTGCCCGCCAGGCAGAGAACCGGCTTCTCGACCTGCCAGGCGGGAGAAAGCTTCCCCGTATCCGCCTGCGCCGGCGGAGCCTCTATGGGGATTTCGCGCTCGTCCCTCGGCGCCACCACAGGATCGCCGGCTTTTACGGCAGCCGTCGGTTCCACGTCGTCATAGGAGGCGAGCGAGTCGATCAGGCTGGCTGCCGTGTCTCTTACCCGCTCCAACTGGTCCGGCCGCAGAACGCCGCGTAGCAGATCGTCGGCAGCCAGCTGCAGACCTTTCAGCGCGATCTCGTCGTAGTAGGAGGACAGAGATCTCTCCTGCAGCAGCACTTCGGCATGATCCTGAGCCTCGTCGGGATCGCCCGCCAGCATACGCTGGTAGAAGCTCTCGGGCGGCGACAATGCAGGTCGGTCGCCGAGGAGAACGTCCAGGAACTCCAGCC
>NZ_JBUZWE020000057.1:0-637 GCF_055730135.2 Mesocryomonas lacus
CGCCAGAACGCCCGCTAGCAGTATGCCGAAAGCGAGCATCAGCTTCCGTGAAATTCTCATATTCTGCAGCGTCATCGCTCATTCCGATCGATAGAAGGAAAATACTATCTAGTAGAATGAGATAAATGCCCGGCTACCGATCGGCTGCGCCAAACTTACCTGATTGATTCCTGTCTGGTTGGTTAACAGAAATACCGGCGATCTTAGCCAACCGAAACCACGTAACCACAAAGGCTAGGCTCCCTGACTCGTAGAAATTTTCAATAAATGTCAATCGAACCACTGGGATGCGGCGCGAACCTTCGCCGTTTGGACCACGGCTAACGGTAGTTATTAGCTTTGTGCATCCGGAAGCGACTTGTCGGTTTTCGGCTTGGTGGCGACAACATAAATGATTTCCGCTTTGCGCCCATCTCGGCCGATTAACAATCCTCGGGGGCCGCCTCTAAGCAGATATTCTGCTCGCCGTTCTGCACTGCTTCACCGGGTTTCCCACATAGCGCATCCTCAAAATCAGCGCCGATGATGCCATGCATTCCTTTTACCTTTGGCGTGTTTACTGTTCGGCGGTCGCCCTTCCGTGCTGGTCCGCCCGGGAAGTTGATCGCGTCCGCCCGTCGGCACTGGACGACGGCCG
>NZ_JBUZWE020000058.1:0-555 GCF_055730135.2 Mesocryomonas lacus
CTGTCCGTCGCCTCGTCCTTCGACGACGCATCGCGCTTCAGTCGTTCATCGAGTGCCGGCGCCTATCTCGGCCTAACACCTCGACGATACGAGTCCGGCGAGACGAGCCGGAACGGGCGCATATCCAAGCAGGGGAGCCTGATGACCAGGAAGCACCTATATGAGGCGGCCACGACGCTTCTGACGCGCAACCTACGCTTCTCGACGCTCAAGGCCTGGGGCCTGAAGTTGGCGAAGGCGTCCGGGTTCAAGAAAGCGAGGATCGCCGTAGCTCGGAAGATGGCCGTGATTCTACACTCCATGTGGAAAACCAACACCCCATTCCGTTGGAGCCAGGAGGCGGCAGCATAACCACTGCCACGTCGCTCACTTGACTTTGACGGATGCGTCCCCGCCGGGACGTTTGGCGCGGATCAGGCCGTCCCTGAAAATGCGGTGCCATCGGCAACCACGAGGACCACTTCGGTCGATCCGACCATCTGACGCCAACATGCGGCGATCCACCGAGACCGACCGCGGAGAGAACCATGAACCCGGCGTGTGCGCAGACTTCAA
>NZ_JBUZWE020000059.1:0-487 GCF_055730135.2 Mesocryomonas lacus
CGAATGATCCGCCTGTTCGGTTCAAGCGACCTTCACCGTACCACCGGCGCCATGGACGACGCCGCACGACGATTGAGCCGCTACTTCCTAACGCTCCTGACGATCAATGTCGGGTTCGGGATCGTCATCGGTACGGGACTATTCCTGATCGGCGTACCCAGTCCCGTTCTATGGGGCATTCTCGGGATCGTGTTGCGGTTCGTTCCCTACGTCGGCCCGATCCTTGCAGCCACCCTGCCGATCGCGCTCTCTGCTGCAGTAGACCCTGGCTGGTCGATGGTCGTCTGGACCGCCGCCCTCTTCGTCGTTACCGAACTCATTTTTAACCAGGTCATCGAGCCCATCGCCTACGGACAAAGCACCGGTCTTTCTCCGTTTTCAGTCATCGTCGCGGCACTGTTCTGGGGATGGCTATGGGGACCGATTGGTCTGATCCTCTCGATGCCGCTAACGCTCTGTCTCGTCGTTCTGGGGCGGCACGTGGAGA
>NZ_JBUZWE020000060.1:0-487 GCF_055730135.2 Mesocryomonas lacus
AGGATGATCCGCCTGTTCGGTTCAAGCGACCTTCACCGTACCACCGGCGCAATGGATGACGCCGCACGGCGATTGAGCCGCTACTTCCTGACGCTCCTGACGATCAATGTCGGGTTCGGGATCGTCATCGGTACGGGACTTTTCTTGATCGGTGTACCAAGTCCCGTTCTATGGGGCATTCTCGGGATCGTGTTGCGGTTCGTTCCTTACGTCGGCCCGATCCTTGCAGCCACCCTGCCGATCGCGCTCTCTGCTGCAGTGGACCCTGGCTGGTCCATGGTTGTCTGGACTGCAGCCCTCTTCGTTGTGACCGAGCTCATCTTCAACCAGGTCATCGAGCCCGTCGCGTACGGGCAGAGCACCGGTCTTTCTCCGTTCTCGGTCATCGTGGCTGCACTGTTCTGGGGATGGCTATGGGGACCGATCGGCTTGATCCTCTCGATGCCACTCACGCTCTGTCTCGTCGTTCTGGGGCGGCACGTAGAGC
>NZ_JBUZWE020000061.1:0-426 GCF_055730135.2 Mesocryomonas lacus
GATAGTGAAGAGACGATCAATGCAATAGTGGCAACCTTGGCAGATCGCGCAGCTGGCGCTTCCCAAGCTTTCCGGCGATCCCATTCTTTCTCGATCAAGCCTCTGTTAAAGGCCGTGCACCGCCCCGGGTACTGCCGGGCATGATTCAAGTATGCTGTCGGCCACCTGCGGATTTCGCCCTCTGACAGCATCTGTCGAAAGACCGTTACCGAGATCCTCCGCGATCTCACACTGTGTCCTGCCGCCCGTCTCCACCAGGCGAACGGCCTCCTCCTAAAATTCTGCCTCGAACCGGCGCTGTGGCTTGCCCATTAAACGCTCCTCTTTCTCTCAGAAGAGCTCTCCACTTCCCGTGGCAAGTCCAGCTGGCCTGATGTCCGCTTTCACGAACTTGAGAGTGCTACCCTGAGCGACCGGAATGGGCGC
>NZ_JBUZWE020000062.1:0-419 GCF_055730135.2 Mesocryomonas lacus
GCCGGCGTCTCGCCGGATCTCGCCTTCAACACCGCGGTCAGCTTCGTCACCAACACCAATTGGCAGTCCTATGGCGGCGAGACCACCATGAGCCATTTCAGCCAGATGGCCGGGCTCGCGGTCCAGAACTTCCTGTCGGCCGCCACCGGCATCGCGCTGGCGGCGGCGATGGTGCGGGCCTTCGCCCGCTCGGGCATGCAGACCGTCGGCAATTTCTACGCCGACATGACGCGCGCCGTTCTCTACGTGCTGCTGCCGCTCGCCATCATCACCGGGCTTGCCCAGGTCGCCATGGGCACCCCGCAGACCTTCGAGGCCTCCGTCACCGCGACGACGCTCGAGGGCAACCAGCAGACGCTGGCGCTCGGGCCCGTCGCCTCGCAGATCGCGATCAAGCAGCTCGGCACCAATGGCGGCGG
>NZ_JBUZWE020000063.1:0-413 GCF_055730135.2 Mesocryomonas lacus
TCGCCGGAGCGAAGAGCGTTTCCGGCTGCTGGTGCAGAGTGTGACGGACTACGCGATCTACCTCCTCGATCCCGGTGGCCATGTCAGCAGCTGGAATGCCGGCGCCGAACGTTTTAAAGGCTATGAGGCGGATGAGATTATCGGGCAGCATTTTTCTCGATTCTACCTCGACGAAGACCAGGCGGCCGGCATCCCGAAGAAGGCGCTCGCGACGGCGCTGAGCGAAGGCCGCTTCGAGGCTGAAGGCTGGCGCCGGCGGAAGGATGGGACCAGGTTCTGGGCCAGCGTCGTCATCGATCCCGTCCGCAACGAAGGCGGCGAGCTGATCGGCTTCGCGAAAATCACTCGCGACCTGACTGAGCGACGGGAAGCCCAGTTGGCTCTGGAGAGGTCACAACAGGCATTACACCAGG
>NZ_JBUZWE020000064.1:0-413 GCF_055730135.2 Mesocryomonas lacus
CCGCCGGAGCGAAGAGCGTTTCCGGCTGCTGGTGCAGAGTGTGACAGACTACGCGATCTACCTCCTCGATCCCGGTGGCCATGTCAGCAGCTGGAATGCCGGCGCCGAACGTTTTGAAGGCTATGAGGCGGATGAGATTATCGGGCAGCATTTTTCGCGATTCTACCTCGACGAAGACCAGGCGGCCGGCATCCCGAAGAAGGCGCTCGCGACTGGGCTGAGCGAAGGCCGCTTCGAGGCTGAATGCTGGCGCCTGCGGAATTATGGTACCAGGTTCTGGGCCAGCGTCGTCATCGATCCCGTCCGCAACGAAGGCGGCGAGCTGATCGGCTTCGCGAAAATCACTCGCGACCTGACTGAGCGACGGGAATCCCAGTTGGCTCTGGAGAGGTCACAACAGGCATTACACCAGA
>NZ_JBUZWE020000065.1:0-397 GCF_055730135.2 Mesocryomonas lacus
GCGCAGGGCACCGGGTTTGCGCTGGACGACCGCCAGATAGTGCCGCCAGTCATAGATCGTCTCGGTTCGGCGATCATGTGAGCGAGCAAAGACCCGGCGGTGCTCGCAGATAGTCTGCCCCTCGGCGATGATGACGATCCGATCGGGATAGACGCGCAGGCTGACGGGGCGGTTGGCGAAGGAGGCCGGCACGCTGTAGCGGTTGCGCTCGAGATGAACGAGGCAGGTTGGTGAGACACGCTTGGTGTGTTCGACGAAGCCGTCGAAGGGCCGAGGTGTCGCCATCAGATGACGGACCTCCTCGGACCAGACTTCGGCAACGGTGCCGGGTTGGGTCGCATGGGGCGCCGTTGCCCACAGCTCCCGGCACCGCTTCTCCAGCCACTCGTTCAGCGCT
>NZ_JBUZWE020000066.1:0-381 GCF_055730135.2 Mesocryomonas lacus
AAGAGCAAATTCGAGCGCAACAAGCCGCATGTGAACATCGGCACGATCGGCCATGTCGACCACGGCAAGACGAGCTTGACGGCGGCGATCACGAAGTACTTCGGTGAGTACAAGCGCTACGACCAGATCGACGCGGCGCCGGAAGAGAAGGCCCGCGGCATCACCATCTCGACCGCGCACGTCGAGTACGAGACGCCGAACCGCCACTACGCGCACGTCGACTGCCCCGGCCACGCCGACTACGTGAAGAACATGATCACCGGTGCCGCCCAGATGGACGGCGCGATCCTCGTCTGCTCGGCGGCCGACGGCCCGATGCCGCAGACCCGCGAGCACATCCTGCTCGCCCGCCAGGTCGGCGTGCCCGCGATCGTCGTGTTC
>NZ_JBUZWE020000067.1:0-365 GCF_055730135.2 Mesocryomonas lacus
CGGTCGTTGAAGCCGCTAGCGCAGCTTGACGCGCCATAGTAGTTGACGTACTGATGTTCAGCAATCCAACTATATGCGGCGTCGATGGTGACTCGGCGGCCGCCAGTTTGGCCGGACCATGAGCAACGTGACAGCCAGTACCCAGCCGACAGGCGACACGGGCGCCGCAGCCTTCGCCCCCGCGAGGGTCCGAGCATTCGGAAGCATCGTCTACCCGCTTCTCGTACTCGTCATCGTCATGTCCCTTACCGCTGCCGCGACCGTGAACTGGGATCGTTGGACCGCAGCGTCCGCAACCCAGGTCACTGACAACGCCTATGTCAGGGCAGAGATGAGCCGCTTGGCCACCCGGGTCGCCGGAGCGG
>NZ_JBUZWE020000068.1:0-365 GCF_055730135.2 Mesocryomonas lacus
TGGTCGTTGAAGCCGCTAGCGCAGCTTGACGCGCCATAGTAGTTGACGTACTGATATTCAGCAATCCAATTATATGCGGCGTCGACGATGTCTCGGAGGCCGCCAGTTTGGCCGGATTATGAGCAACGTGACAGCCAGTACCCAGCCGACAGGCGACACGGGCGCCGCCGCCTTGGCTCCCGCGAGGGTCCGAGCATTCGGAAGCATCGTCTACCCACTTCTCGTACTCGCCATCGTCCTGTCCCTTACTGCTGCCGCGACCGTGAACTGGGATCGTTGGACCGCCGCGTCCGCAACCCAGGTCACCGACAACGCCCATGTCAGGGCGGAGATGAGCCGCTTGGCCACCCGGGTCGCCGGAGCGA
>NZ_JBUZWE020000069.1:0-339 GCF_055730135.2 Mesocryomonas lacus
ATCAGAACGGGAGGGCATCGCCTCCCGTTTTCGTGCGCGGGCCCTAAGGGCGACCGATGGGTCTGGACATACCGAACGAATTCAGTCCCAATCACTACATCCTCGTCATTAAGGGGCCAAGCTGCCTATCGCTGGTCGCCCGGGTTTCGGTGGCACTGCGCACCCTCCCGCTGTCGCTACCAATTATCTGAATCCTGTTGTTGGCGTTAATCTTCATCAACCGGGGAATTCAGCGCAACGCCGGGCCGACGTGGACGATCCATCAGCGATGCGCCTTCGACAGCTTCCCCAAGCGAATCGACGTATGCGCGACACTTTCCAGTCTGCATGGGTCCTTCA
>NZ_JBUZWE020000070.1:0-332 GCF_055730135.2 Mesocryomonas lacus
TGAGCACACCGGGCATTCATGACCAAATCGACCTTCTGAATCCGAGCCCACGATGACCGGTAGGCAATCTGGCGGTGGCGGTGGCTCAAAAGGGGCTCCAATGCCCGCGGCAACGAAGTCGTTTACCGGCAGCCCGGTCGAGAGTTTAGCGTAGATGCCGAAGAACGCTGCCGGTCCAGTTCCTGACCCCTGGATCCCTACGCTGACGCTTGGCTTGCCTTCGTCATCCCGCATGACATGAAAAGTTGCCTCCATCGCGCAGTGGGCAACTTCCCGGAAGTCCTGAGGGTACGTATTTGACATCAGGATGTGCTCCGATCATTTGGCCTTAT
>NZ_JBUZWE020000071.1:0-331 GCF_055730135.2 Mesocryomonas lacus
AGGCAGGTTGGTGCGGACCGACTGCACCTGGCCCACAGGAACCTTCACATACTCTGCATAGCCGCCGTCGAAGTCGCGGCCCATGCCGCCCATGACCGTCGCAACCGTCGCGCCCGGCTGGAACTCGCCGCCCGGCGCCGTCTCGACCGTTCCCGTCGCCTCGATGCCCAGGATGCGAGGCAGCCGGACGTTCGGGGAATGTCCCTGCCGAGTGAAGAGCTCGGACCTGTTGAGCCCGAACGCCCGAACGCGGATCAGGATCTCGCCCGCGCGCGGCACCGGAACGGGTCGATCCTCGACCTTGAGGGCGTCGGGTGTGCCCGGCGTGTAA
>NZ_JBUZWE020000072.1:0-331 GCF_055730135.2 Mesocryomonas lacus
GGGCAGGTTGGTGCGGACCGACTGCACCTGGCCGACCGGAACCTTCACGTACTCGGCATAGCCGCCGTCGAAGTCGCGGCCCATGCCGCCCATGACCGTCGCGACCGTCGCGCCCGGCTGGAACTCGCCGCCCGGCGCCTCCTCGATCGTTCCCGTCGCCTCGATCCCAAGAACCCGGGGCAGCCGGACGTTTGGAGAATGCCCCTGCCGCGTGAAGATCTCGGACCTGTTGAGCCCGAAGGCTCGAACGCGGATCAGGACCTCGCCTGCGTTCGGCACCGGAACGGGACGATCCTCGACTTTAAGGGCATCGGGTGTGCCCGACGTGTAC
>NZ_JBUZWE020000073.1:0-330 GCF_055730135.2 Mesocryomonas lacus
TTACTCCTCATGCCTTTGTCCAGCATTCCAGAACAGCTGCACAGCTACCTCGAGCCATGGTTTATCGGCACGACCCGCAAGCCCATCATCGAGTCAGCGTACCCCCTGATGCTGATCGGGCACCCGGCTGACACGTTCGATGAAGCTATGGCCCACGCCAACCTGACTGGCCTTCCGCTATTTCGGGTCAGCCTGATGAAGCTGAATTGTCTTCCAGTTGAAACGATTGCTTCGATCGTTGGGCACATCACCGAATTCGCCGGATCGATGTCATGTATGCTGATGCTAGAAGACGTTACGGAATGCCCGATGCGGTATTCACGTTCGGTT
>NZ_JBUZWE020000074.1:0-325 GCF_055730135.2 Mesocryomonas lacus
ACGCAGGGCACCGGGTTTGCGCTGGACGACCGCCAGATAGTGCCGCCAGTCATAGATCGTCTCGGTTCGGCGATCATGTGAGCGAGCAAAGACCCGGCGGTGCTCGCAGATGGTCTTCCCCTCGGCGACGATGACGATCCGATCGGGATAGACGCGCAGGCTGACGGGGCGGTTGGCGAAGGACGCCGGCACGCTGTAGCGATTGCGCTCGAGATGAACGAGGCAGGTTGGTGAGACACGCTTGGTGTGTTCGACGAAGCCGTCGAACGGCCGAGGTGTCGCCATCAGATGACGGATCTCCTCGGACCAGACTTCGGCAACGGTG
>NZ_JBUZWE020000075.1:0-306 GCF_055730135.2 Mesocryomonas lacus
GCGCTCGACGCGGCCGGTGACGACGGTGCCACGGCCCGAGATCGAGAACACGTCCTCGATCGGCATCAGGAACGGCATGTTGATCGGACGCTCAGGCGTCGGGATGTACTCGTCGACAGCGGCCATCAGCGCGCGGACGGCGTCCTCGCCGATCACCTTGTTGGAGTCTTCGAGAGCCGCGAGAGCCGAACCCTTGACGATCGGGATGTCGTCGCCCGGGTATTCGTACATCGACAGGAGCTCGCGAACCTCGAGCTCGACGAGCTCAAGCAGCTCCTCGTCGTCGACCTGGTCGACCTTGTTGAG
>NZ_JBUZWE020000076.1:0-306 GCF_055730135.2 Mesocryomonas lacus
TTGAACAAGGTCGACCAGGTCGATGACGAGGAGCTTCTGGAGCTCGTCGAGCTCGAGGTTCGCGAGCTCCTGTCGATGTACGAATATCCGGGCGACGACATCCCGATCGTCAAGGGTTCGGCTCTCGCGGCTCTCGAAGACTCCAACAAGGTGATCGGCGAGGACGCCGTCCGCGCGCTGATGGCCGCCGTCGACGAGTACATCCCGACCCCTGAGCGTCCGATCAACATGCCGTTCCTGATGCCGATCGAGGACGTGTTCTCGATCTCGGGCCGTGGCACCGTCGTCACCGGCCGCGTCGAGCGT
>NZ_JBUZWE020000077.1:0-302 GCF_055730135.2 Mesocryomonas lacus
GTCTCGAGTTGGAATGCCGGCGCTGAACGTTTCAAGGGCTACAAGCGGGAAGAGATTCTCGGGCAGAACTTTTCCCGCTTCTACGGCGAGGAAGACCGCAAAGCCGGAGTTCCCGAGGCTGCTCTCCGGACTGCCGAGACCGAGGGTCGCTTCGGAACGGAGGGCTGGCGGTATCGCAAGGATGGCAGCCGTTTCTGGGCGAATGTCGTCATCGATCCTATCTGGACACGTGATGGAAAGCTTCTCGGTTTCGCGAAGATCACCCGCGACCTGACGGAGCGGCGCGAGGCCGACGAGCTTCT
>NZ_JBUZWE020000078.1:0-266 GCF_055730135.2 Mesocryomonas lacus
GCGTCCCGCACCTGTCCCGCGATCGCCCCGTCGTCGATGAACACCTGGCTCGCGCCAAGGGAGCGAAGCAGGCCTTCCCGGTCCGGGCGTCGCGTGGTGGAACAGACGATCGCGCCCTCAGCCTTCGCGATGGCGGCTGCGGCTAGGCCAATGGAAGTCGTGCCGCCGCGGATGAGAAGTGTCTCTCCGGGGCGGAGGCGCAGCGCGATTAAGAGCGACCCCCAAGCTGTCTGGAGCATCTCGGGCAGCGCGCCGAGCGTCTCCCA
>NZ_JBUZWE020000079.1:0-229 GCF_055730135.2 Mesocryomonas lacus
GAGCAGTAGCCGTATATTCCCCTGATGTCGTTAAATTCCCCGCATTTGGTGCACTCAAAGGCGATCTGCTGCGCCTCTGTCGCGTGGTAGAATGCAGGAAGCTCCGACTTCTCAGCCGAGCTCTCATCGTCTGGCTTCACCGTGATGTTGACTTGTTGACCTGCTGCAATCTGGTCCCGTGCTTGACGGACAATGGACATGCAGCTCGCGGCATAATATCGCTGCGCTT